>JBBRMZ010000095.1:0-17694 GCA_038230555.1 Chitinophagales bacterium | reverse complement strand
TCGATCGCGTCTAAAGAAACCGGCTGCGAGTTGGTTTGTCCGCCGGGGCCTGAAGCCAGACCGAAACTGTTGTTGAAAACAGAACCGTCCAACGTAAGGTTATTAAAACGGCTATCTTGGCCGACAAAAGAGATGCCCGAACCCGCGGTAGACGCTACGGAAGAGCCTTTTGCGCCGGGCGCTAGTCGCAAAAAATCGTTGAATGAACGGCTCAACGTAGGTAGCGACGTTAAAACTTCTTTTTTAATGTTCGTGCCGGCGCCGGTCCGGTTGCCGTTCAGGATTTCGTTTTTAGTAGCCGTGACGACTACCTGCGATAATTCAGTACTTTCGTCAGCCATCATAGCGTTGAATTTAAAATTCTGACCGAGGCTTAAAAAAATATTCTGGACGATCTGAGGTTTTGTTCCCACTTGGTTAACCGAAATGGTATAAGGTCCGCCAATGCGAACGTTCGGCAGGTTGAAACGGCCGTCTTCGCGCGTTTCAATTCCGTAGAGCGTGCCGGACGGCTCGTGTTTGGCCGTGACAATCGCGCCGGGAACCGGGGCCCCTTTGGCGTCCACGATCTGGCCAAAAATGCTGGCGGCGGTGCCGCCTTGAGTCCGGCCGGAGCTAAGGCTGGATAAAGCGACCAGCGCGGTCAGCGCCGACAGGCGCAAACCGGTTGTGAAGCGAGCGTAAAATTTTTTCATAGAAACGAGGGTGTTAACTGAATCAATCAAATTAAGAGTGAGGTGGAATTAAGCCGCTAAATTAGTAAACGAATATTAACTGTAGTTTAACTTTTAAAAAATCATATTGTTATGTACACAAAACCTGCATTTTTTCGTTTTAAATACAAATAAATGTTTAAAAGCGCCGTAAGGTTGCTTGCACGCGCTTTCTAGAATCCCCATAAAAGCGGCTAGTAATATATGATGAGAAACACCTTTCCTAAGATTGGGATCGCCTTTTCCGGCGGCGGAGCAAAAGGCATTGCCCATATTGGCGTTCTAAAAGCCCTGTTGGAAAATGGGATCGCTCCTGAAATTGTCTCCGGAACCAGCGCAGGTTCTGTCGTTGGGGCGCTTTACGCTGCCGGCCGGTCTGTAGACGACATCGAAACGTTTATTAAAGATACAAGTATAGTCAAAATTTTCCGGCTGGTGGGCATGCCGGGAGCGGGATTCGTCCGACTGGCTTATTTGAAAGAACGCCTGGCAGAATTTATCAAGACCGATAGTTTTGAATCTTTAGAGTACAAACTCATTGTCTGCGCGACCAATTTGAACCTCGGCAGGGCCGTTTTTTTCTCTACCGGCGAACTGTTTGAGATCGTCGTTGCTTCCTGTTCCGTTCCATGGCTGTTCAAACCCGTCCTCATTAACGGCAGCCTCTACGCGGATGGCGGCATCGTCTGCAACTTCCCCGCAGAACCGATCCGCCCCCTTTGCGATATCCTTATCGGCTCCAACGTAAAGCATAAATTTGAAGTAGAAGATAACAAATACCTGGAAACTTTTGTCGGCATTACCCAGCGTGTCGCCGATCTTGGTCTATGGGCCAACGCCAAGCCCAATGTAAAACTTTGCGATGTTTACATCGCTTCTCATAAGGTCAACGATTTTGGGTTTTTCAGCCTCCGCCGCGCCAAAGAACTGATTGAAATCGGATATGAAGCTACGCAAATACAAATGCCCCGGTTGAAAAGTTTGTTAGAAGGACAGCCTGTCTCGAATAATTTACAAGCTAACGACCATACATAAATGACCATTTTAGCTATTGAATCTTCGTGCGATGATACTTCGGCGTCTGTTCTCCGCGACGGCGTCGTACTCAGTAATTGTGTCGCCAACCAAGACGTCCATAAAAAATACGGCGGGGTAGTGCCGGAAGTCGCTTCCCGCGCCCACCAGGTCAATATTGTTCCAGTCGTCGACCTCGCCCTAAGAACGGCTAATATAGACAAAAAAGAGATCGACGCCGTCGCGTTCACGCGCGGCCCTGGCCTCATCGGTTCCCTCATTGTGGGCGTCGCGTTTGCTAAATCTTTTGCCCTGAGCCTCGGCGTCCCGCTGATCGAAGTCGATCATCTGCAAGCCCATATCCTTGCCCATTTTGCCGAAGCTCCTAAACCGCCTTTTCCTTTTTTATGCCTGACCGTATCCGGCGGTCATACCCAGCTCGTCCGCGTCGATAGTCCGTTCGACCAGATTATTCTCGGCCAAACCACCGACGACGCCGCCGGCGAAGCATTCGATAAAACCGGAAAATTGCTGGGTCTCGATTATCCTGCCGGTCCGCTGATCGACCGGCTTGCTCAAACCGGTATGCCCCGTTTTGCTTTCCCCGAACCTAAAGTTCCGGGCCTGGATTTCAGCTTCTCCGGCTTGAAAACATCCATCCTCTACTTTCTAAAGAAGCAAACCGCCGAAAACCCGAATTTTATCCAGGAAAACCTCGCCGATATCTGCGCCTCCGTTCAGGACCGTATCGTGATCATCCTGATAAAAAAGCTAAAACAAGCTGCCGTCCAAACAGGAATTAAAGACGTCGCCATCGCCGGCGGCGTATCTGCCAACTCCGGCCTGCGAAAAGCGCTGACCGAAACCGGCCGGCAGGAAGGCTGGACAGTTTTCATTCCCCGAATGGAATACTGTACCGACAACGCCGCCATGATCGCCGTCGCAGCTTCTTTTAAATTCGTGCGCCGGGAGTTTGCCGCTCAAAGCGTCGCGCCTTCAGCGAGAATGATGTAAAAACGCCGTATCTTGCAGGAAATTTATTGTATGGAAACATTGTCTTTTTTGCCGATTGGTCGCCAGTATTTTGCCGACGTTCGGAAAGACGGCTCCGTTTATGTTGATAAAACGGAATATATTTACCAACTATGCCAACCGGCCTTTGGCGGTTATTTTCTATCCCGCCCCCGTCGTTTCGGGAAGTCGCTGACACTCGATACCATCCATCAATTATTTGCCGGGAAACGCGAACTCTTCAAAGATCTTTGGATAGAAGATAAATGGGATTGGTTGCAAACTTTTCCGGTTATCCGGTTATCCTTCGAAAATATCGGGCACGAAGAGGGACTTCGAATGGCGCTATTAATCGAAATGAGCGCGATCGCCGCTACTTTTGAATTAACCATCGCCAGTACAAGCCCCAGACAGGCGTTCCGGGAATTAATAACAAAAATCGCCGCTAAAACGAGTAAAAAAGTAGTGATTCTGGTGGACGAATATGACAAGCCCATAGTAGATTATATTGATCCTTATGATTTTAAGAAGGCTAACGAACAACGCGATATATTGAAATATTTTTATGCCATCTTAAAAAGCGCGTCCAATCTTACCCGCTTTTTATTCGTTACCGGCGTTTCCAAATTTTCAAAAGTCGCCATTTTCTCTGATTTAAATCATTTATTCGATATTACTCTCGCTCCCCGCTATGCCGGAATTTGCGGCTATACGCAAACGGAACTATAGTACAATTTCCAACCCTACCTTAAAGTAATGCCGCCGGATACCCTCGAAAAAATGAAAGAGTGGTACAATGGATATAGTTGGGACGCAAAAACTTTTGTTTACAACCCACTTTCCGTACTGAATTTTTTTTTTAACAGGCGTCTATGCAAATTATTGGTTTGCCACCGGCACGCCTACTTTTTTATTTAAACTAATGCGTAAACGTTTTGAATATAGATTGGAGGAAACAGAAGTAAATAATTTTATTTTAGATTCTTTTTCGCTCTCTCAATTTGACGAGTTAGACGTAGTTTCGTTATTGTTACAAACCGGTTATCTGACCATTAAAGAAAAAACCGAAGACCATACGTTTATTTTAAATTATCCCAATAAAGAAGTCCGGCAGGCATTCGGTCAGTTCTTGCTAAGCGAATATACAGAGACGCCCGCTATGACCCCTTACGGCGCGAATATTTTAAGCGCCCTACGTAAAAATGACTTGGTGCGCGTCGTCCAAATTATCGACTCGTTAATCCAGTCCGTCCCTGATCAGAACTATGTCAAAAATGAAGAGAAATTTTTCCACGCCATTGTCCATTTAATTTTTACTATCACCGGCTCCGACGTCCGTAGCGAAGTGCATACTTCCGTTGGCCGTTTGGATACCATGATTGTTACTGCCAACCATATTTTCCTATTTGAATTTAAAATGAACGAAACCGCAGAGTTTGCTCTACAGTCTATTAAAGACCGGCGCTATGCAGAAGGCCTCCGTTATCTCCAAAAACCCATAACCGGCGTTGGCGTGTCTTTCAATATAAAAACAAAAGGCGTCGCAGATTGGAAGTCAGAAGATTTATAAATGCCGTCAGGCATGACTTGTCGGTAGCGCTAAAACAAAAAAGTCCTTCCCGGCGAACCTGAAAGGACTAATTATTTCTACATCAAAAAAGTTTTTATTTTACCTCTTCGTAAGCAGCGTCTTCCACGTTATCTTTAGGGGCGCCGTCCTGATGCGCATGTCCGCCTTCGGCATGACCGTCGCTTTGGGCGTCCGCGCCATTTTGGGTGGCCGCATACATATCCTGGCTGGCCGCCTGCCACGCTGTATTAAGCGTATTGGTCAGCGCTTCGATCCTGTCCAGATTTTGCGTTTTATGCGCTTCTTTCAGATCCGTTAAAGCCGTTTCGATGGCGCCTTTTTTATCCGCCGGAATTTTATCGCCATATTCTTTCATTTGTTTTTCCGTCTGGAAGATCAAACTATCAGCAGCGTTCATTTTCTCGGCGGTCTCCCGGGTCTTCTTATCGACGTCTGCGTTTTTAGCGGCGTCGTTCTTCATTTTCTCAATCTCTTCTTTAGAAAGACCGGTGGAGGCTTCGATCCGGATATTTTGTTTTTTGTTAGTGCCTTTATCCATAGCCGTTACGTTTAAAATACCGTTGGCGTCCATATCAAAAGAAACTTCAATTTGCGGCGTTCCTCTTGGAGCAGGCGGAATACTGTCTAGAACAAATCTTCCAACTGTCCGGTTGTCGCGCGCCATCGGACGTTCGCCTTGCAAAATATGAATTTCTACGGACGGCTGATTATCGCTTGCCGTCGAATATACTTTCGATTTTTTAGTCGGTATGGTGGAGTTGGCCTCGATCACGACGTCGTACATATTACCCATAACCTCGATCCCCATCGACAACGGCGTAACGTCCAGCAGCAACACGTCTTGTACGTCGCCGCTTAAAACGCCCCCCTGAATAGCGGCGCCAATAGCGACCACTTCGTCCGGGTTAACGCTTTTATTAGGTTTTTTACCGAAAAAGTCTTCTACCGCCTGTTGAATACGCGGGATGCGGGTAGAACCGCCCACCAGGATCACCTCGTCAATTTCAGCGGCCGTTTTGCCTGCGTCTTTCAGCGCCAGGCGGCAAGGCTCCAACGTGCGTTTCACCAGGGAGTCGGTCAGTTGTTCAAATTTTGCGCGGGTCAGTTTCGTGACGAGGTGTTTTGGAACTCCGTCTACTGCCGTCACGTAAGGAAGATTAATTTCCGTCTCCGTGGAAGAGGACAATTCTATTTTAGCTTTCTCTGCCGCTTCTTTTAAGCGTTGCAGCGCCATCGGGTCTTTGCGTAGGTCGATATTCTCCTGCGATTTAAAAGTATCCGCCAACCAGTCAATGACGACTTTATCAAAATCGTCGCCGCCGAGGTGCGTATCTCCATTCGTAGATTTTACTTCAAAAACGCCGTCGCCCAATTCCAGCACGGAAATATCAAAAGTTCCGCCGCCCAAATCGTACACGACGATCGTCATGTCTTTATGGCGTTTGTCTAGCCCGTAGGCCAAAGCGGCTGCGGTGGGCTCGTTGATGATCCTTTTAATGTTCAGACCGGCGATTTCGCCCGCTTCTTTAGTCGCCTGACGTTGAGAATCATTGAAATAAGCCGGCACCGTTACAACGGCTTCAGTAATACCCGTTCCTAAGAAATCCTCCGCTACTTTTTTCATTTTCTGCAGGATCATAGCAGAAATCTCCTGCGGCGTGTACATTCTATTGTCGATGTCGACGCGAACTGTATCGTTATCTCCTTTTACTACTTTATAAGCGGTATGCGTCATTTCGCTGCCCACTTCGCTAAATCTCCTTCCCATAAAACGCTTGATGGAAGCGATCGTGCGGGTCGGATTGGTAATGGCCTGCCGTTTTGCGGGCGCGCCTATTTTGCGTTCTCCATTATTCATGAATGCGACAACCGAAGGCGTCGTACGGGCGCCTTCGTCGTTGGCAATGACCACAGGCTCTGCGCCTTCCATTACCGCAACGCACGAATTGGTCGTGCCTAAATCTATGCCGATAATTTTTCCCATGACTATATTTTAATTGATGAAAAAATTGCTATTCTTTGTAATTCCTTATTAACAAACCCAGCGCCACCGCCCTTTTACCCTTCTTTTCCTGCCATTTTTCAATTATTTCCTTATACGTGTCAGCCATTTTAAAAAATTACTACCTGTCAAAATGACAAAAAGTCAGTAACCCGTAGAAACGCGGCGCTTCGCGTCTCCTACCATAACGGCCGACGTCAAACTATAAATCATCCTTTCAACCGCTTACGCCTCAGATGAATACGTGACAAGCTTTATCAATTAGGTTATATGACAATCTTAGCCCCCTCTGCGGTACGCGGGGAGCGAGCGAGTAGGACGTCATTTTTTAATTTTCTGATAAAAATGTGAATAATGGGTTAAAAAGTCCAAAAAGGGCGCCGGGATAATAGTCCTGAAAATCAGAAGTGGACACAATGGGAGCATAAGCGCCTTTTATCCCCTAAATCCAGACCCCTACGTCAGTTAATCCTTAAAACCATTCTTTATTCGTCAACCCCCTGAGTCACATATAAGTCATATATAAGCTGTATATGAGTCAGGTATGACCGCAACCGCAGAATGTATCCGATTTGGGAAAAGGTCGAACGGATAGGTAACTTAAAAACGCCGTATTTATAATGGTTTAGAATGGGCTATCCGCTAAAGGCAACTCGGCGTCAAACCGCTAATGCTGGTTTTTAACCCATTGTTCGCATTAAAATTAAAAAAGATCCTATTCCAGGATTTCCAGTCGCAATTAGTAAACACCTTAAGGATAAACCCCAAAAAACAGAAAATCGTTTATTTTAAATTTAATAGTCCGGTCAATTCGCGGACTTCGCGAAGGGTGGTTTGAGCGATCTTCCTGATCGCAGCTGAGGATTCGGCAATTTGCGCTTTAACGTTCTTTTTGTCTTCGTTCAAAGCGTTCAGCCGTTCGCGAAAAGGCGCCGTGAAAGCAACCAGGCTTTCGGCGGTCTCTCCTTTCAAAGCGCTGTACGCCAGTTCGCCGCGCTCGTAATCCGATTTTAGGCGACCGTAAGCGTCCATATTTCCCGACCCTTTGAGCAGTTCGAACAGATTCAGCACGCCCGGACTCATTACGCTGGGCTCCGGTTCGCCGGCGTCCGTCACCGCCGACTTGATCTGTTTACGGATCCTTTCCGGTTCGGCAAATAAATTGATAAAATGCTTTTCGCCCAGGCTTTTGCTCATCTTTTTGGTCGGATCAGCGGGAGAAAGCAATTTGGGAAATTCCGTAAATAAAGGTTCGGGATGGACAAAATATTCTTTTCCAAACTGGTAATTGAAGCGCGCGGCAATATTACGCGACAGTTCGAGGTGTTGTTCCTGGTCTTTTCCAACCGGCACCAAGTCGGCTTTATAAATAAGGATATCGGCGGCCTGCAAGACGGGATACATAAACAGACCCGCCGAAACAAACGCGCCCTTGCTTTCTATCTGGTCGCGTTTGTCTTTAAATTGCGTCATTTTATTCAACTCGCCGAATCCGCAGACGCAACCCAAAATCCAGCTCAGTTCCGTATGTTCGGGAACCAGCGACTGCACAAACAAATTCTCCTGTTGAATTCCGGCGGCCAGCAGTTGAAAAACCATATTCCAGGTGTTTTCCCGCAACTTTAAAGCGTTATACGGCGCCGTCATCGCGTGAAAATCCACTACCCCGTATAAACACGCGTACTCGCTCTGCAAACGCGCCCAGTTCTGGACCGCTCCAAAATAATTGCCCAGGTGCAGGTCGCCCGTGGGCTGGATGCAGGAAAGAATTCTTTTCATAAGTTTTACGCCTCGGTTGCGTCAACGACGAAGGAAATTTCCACATTGACTTGCTTTGGCAGCGTCTTAACCGCCACCGTTTCACGCGCTGGAAATTCGCCTTCAAAATAACTGCCATATATTTCGTTGACCGCGCCAAATTCGTCCATATTGGCCAGAAAAATGGTCGTTTTCACCACCCGGTCAAATCCTGATCCGGCGGCTTCTAGGATGGCTTTCAGATTTTCCATTACCTGCCGCGCTTCGGTGCGAATATCGCCCATAACCAGTTCGTTGGACGCCGGGTTAATGGCTACCTGGCCGGAAATAAACAATAATCCGCCCGCCAAAACTGCTTGGCTATACGGTCCGATCGGCGCGGGCGCTTTCGTGGTATGGATAATTCTTTTCATAGCGAAAATTGATTTTCAAAAAACGTTTGAAGAACCGCAAAGGACGTTCTATCAGCTTTGCATAGAAAAAGCCCCCCTTATTTTAAGCAACAACGGGAGCTGTATCATATTCGGAATTTTAAAGACAAAGAATCTGTTTATTCTTCCGCCGTTGCTTCTTCTTTGCCTTTAACGATCATTTTACCTTTCAGAAATAAATTTCCTTCATGGTAATAAGCGTGATGACGCAAATGCGCCTCGCCTGTCGTTTTGCAAATATGGATAGTGGGCGTCTCGGCTTTATCGTGACCTCTGCGCGAACGTTTGCGCATTCTGGAGTGTCGGTTACGCGGATTTGGCATGACTTATTTGATTAAACTTTTATAAACTATTGATAATTTTGCTTATTGGAGAATCTTAGCCTCTCCAAGCGTTATACGCGGTGAGAGAGGTGGGATATATTTTTATTTGTTTGTAAAAAAATAAAGATATATCCCTTTTCCGGGTTTTCGGTCGCCGCGATTTTGCTTTTTAAGGACCATTTCAACCTTTTAATTTTTGAAATAACTCATAACTCATTAACTAACTCTCCTTATACTGATCTTTCAAATGATCCCAGATAGTACCGGTTTCGTTATCCGCTTTTCCTTCCTCGTTTTGAATCCGTTTAAGGGCTTCAAAATCGCAGGGCGGCGGCGAATCATCCAGACAATCGTACCTGTGAATATAGGGCATTGCGAGACAAATAAATTCATAAACGTATTTAGCCACGTTCAGTTCCCCGGCGTCCGGCGAAATATATACTACGTCCGCCTCTTCCAACCGTTCAACCGGCGAAAATTTTACCAGCAGAGACTGTTTGTCCGCTACCGGCAAATGAATAGGCGCAAGACACCGGTCGCACTCCGTTTTCACCTTTCCGGCAAAATCAAAATGTAGTTCCAGCATATCATGCCGCTTTTCAAGATCCATATTAACCTCGAAAGTTCCTTCCTCAATTGGCGACCCTTCAAAGGCCTGAAAAAAGGAACGGTCGACTTGAAAATTAAACCGCCGCTTCCCATTTTGAAGCCCTTTAACCGGTATGGTAAATGGTCTTAAAATATCCATTACTTATTATATTTCTAAAGCGGGCGCAAAGATAAGTTTTTTAACGCAAAAAAGGAACTCTATAAGTTCCTTTTTTACAATTCATTAAATATGATTACCGGGCCGGTCAAAAAAACCTTCCATGCTGCCCTCATCATTTACAGTTCATCATTCATCATTAAATTACGCCGCTTTTAGCCGGCTTTTAGTCTTGCCCAATTTCTGTTCGGCATAAGTTTTCGTCACTTCAAAAGATTTAACGTCTTTTTGAGAAGGAATATCAAACATCAGGTCGGTCATAATCGCTTCGCAAATAGACCGCAAACCGCGGGCGCCCAAATTATATTCCAGCGCCGTCTGAGCGATGAAGTCTATTGCTTCGGACGAAAACGTCAGGGCAACGCCTTCTAGGGAAAACAATTTTTGGTATTGTTTCACCAAAGCGTTTTTAGGCTCGATCAATATGCGTCTCAGCGCAACGAGATCCAACGGTTCCAGGTAAGCGATCACGGGCAGCCTGCCAACCAGTTCTGGGATCAGGCCAAAACTCTTGACGTCGTGCGGGCTAATATATTGAAGTAAATTTTCGCGGTCGACTGTTTCCTGCTGCGCATTATTGTATCCGATAACCTGGGTGTTCAACCTGCGGGAGATTATTTTTTCAATACCTTCAAAGGCTCCTCCGCAAATGAATAGGATATTCGACGTATTTACGGTGATCATTTTTTGCTCCGGATGCTTCCTGCCTCCGTTCGGCGGCGCCTGCACTTCAGAGCCTTCCAGCATTTTCAGGATCGCCTGCTGTACGCCCTCGCCGGAAACGTCGCGGGTGATGGAAGGATTGTCGCTTTTCCTGGATATTTTATCGATCTCGTCAATGTACACGATGCCCCGCTCGGCAGCTTTCACGTCATAATTGCAGACCTGCAGCAAGCGGCTGATCATACTTTCCACGTCTTCGCCCACATAGCCCGCTTCCGTAAAAACCGTCGCGTCCACAATAGAAAAAGGCACGTTGAGCAATTTAGCAATGGTTTTGGCCATCAATGTTTTACCCGTGCCGGTACGACCGACAAAGAGGATATTCGATTTCTCGATCTCCACTTCGTCGTCGTTTTGCGGCTGCAATAATCTTTTATAATGGTTATATACCGCTACAGATAAAACTTTTTTGGCGTCGTCCTGGCCGATTACATATTTATCGAGGTGCGCTTTTAATTCGCCAGGAGTATATACTTTGCTGTCGGCAAAATCTTCGCCGAGTTTAGACGCCGTTTTGCCCCGCTTGCCGTTTTTATCGTTTCCGATTTCCGCTTCCACGATATCCATCGCCTGGGCGGCGCAGGCCTCGCAAATATGCGCTTCCCGGCCCGCTATCAGGATGGCGACCTCCGCCTTATCCCTCAGACAAAAAGAACAATAAAAGCCCGCATTTTTCTTACTCATTGGTATCGATTCCTGTAAAAATAATTATTTTTAGCTAATGGCTGATTGCCTACGCCGCCGTCTTTTTAGAGCCGGAGGTTAACACTTCGTCGATCAAACCGTATGCCTGAGCCTGCTCGCCGTTCATCCAGTTGTCGCGGTTGCTGTCCCTTTCGATGGCTTCATAGGTTTGGCCGGTATGTTCCATCAGGATATTATACAAACTTTTTTGCATACTTTTGATCAGGTTATAATTGATCTCCATATCCGAAACCTGCCCCTGCATTCCGCCGGAAGGCTGATGAATCATAATATGGCTATGAGCGAGACAGCTTCTTTTTCCTTTAGCGCCGGCGGCTAACAGAACGGCGCTCATGGACGCCGCCAAGCCGGTGCAAATAGTCGCTACGTCGGGCGAGACATATTGCATGGTATCGTAAATGGCCAAACCGTCGATCACCGAACCGCCCGGGCTGTTGATAAAGATCTGAACGTCGCGCTTAGGATCGGTAGATTGTAGGAACAACAACTGCGCCTGCACAATATTCGCCACGCCCGATTCTACAGGGACGCCCATAAAAATAATCCTGTCCATCATTAACCGTGAAAAAACGTCCATCTGCGCTACGTTGAGCTGGCGCTCTTCGATGATGTAAGGCGTGAAACCCTGCACGTTCGGAACGCTCGTCGCCATATATCTATCTACATGAACGCCGCCAATGCCCCGGTGTTTGACCGCATATTTCCTGAATTCGTCTTTCGAATACATAATAAGTATTTTTTTTATTTTTAATAACGACCGTCGTCGCTTTCGCTAAACTGCATTATATAATCAAAACGGCGTTAATAGGTTCATTTTTTAAGACCAAATAAGTTCGTTCTCCGACCAAACGACGTCTAAGGTCATTTAGTTGTTCTTTGCAGCCGGTAAGCGCCACAGCTATTTTGCAGGGTCTTGTCAGCGCTTATTCTGCGGCGTAAATTTCTTCCGCCTCTTCATCGGCCATTTGCTCAAAGTTTTCTTCGCTTTTGACGCCGCGCGAACTTTCCGCTTCTTTTCGCGCGCGTTCCATCATTTCTCTCAGCGTTTCGGTACTAACCGGCTGATCCTGAACCGTTACGCGCGAACGGGCAGCCTGAAAAGTTTTCCTGCTTGCGGCTTCTTCATATAGTTCGCTGTATTGTTTTTCGTCATTTTTTACCCTGTCGTAGAGGCTGTCAATGAAATCGTCGCCTAAAGGGAAACTTCCGCCGGTCGCATCGAACAACTGGGCGCGGTAAGCTTCTTTGACGTCCTGATCGCCGACTATAAAGCCGGTTTCTTCGGCGATCTTGTTGCGGATGATCGTCCAGCGCATACTCTCTTTAAAGTATGGATATTCTCTTTCTATCATTTCATCGTTATAGCGCCCGCTCTCCGACGATTTTAACCACCTTTTAATGAACTGGTCCGGCAGTTGAAAATCATTTTCCGCCATAAGCCGTTCCTGTATGGATTTATTCAATAAAGCGTTAGAGGCGCCGGCGTAAGATTGAATATATATTTTCCGGATTTCCTCCCGGGCCGCTTCCTCCGTATCAACGGTCGTCTCGGGGCCGAATATTTTTTTATAAAATACTTCGTCCAGTTCTGCGGGTAGCATCCGGGTCACGGTTTCGATTTTTGCCTCGAATTCGCGATTGATATACGCGTCTTCATCCACGCCCAGCAAATGGCGTTTCACGAATTTTTCGTCGCTCCCTTTTTCCAAATTAAAAACGTCGAACCGGATAACGTCGCCTTTTTTCTTACCCAGCAGGTATTCCTTGACGTCGTCGTTGATATCCCGCATAGAGATCGGGATTTGGGCGACCGTTTCGCCGTCCACTTCTTTGGAATCCAGTTTTAACACATCGCCTTCTTCGACGCCCTCTTCCGTTTCACCCTGAACGCCGTATTTTTTACGGAGAGACGCTAACTGTTCATCAATCTCCTCCCCGGTCGGTTCCACGACAAACCGTTCATACGAGTCAGTTTTGTCCAGCGCTTTCAATGTAAAAGTAGGATTGTATCCAACGTCAAATCTAAAGGTCAGGTCTTCCGGATGGGTCAGGTTGATCTGATGCGATTCCTGCTCTTCTGAAGCCAGGGGGCGGCCGATAATACTCAGCCGGTTTTCTTCCAGGTATTCATTCAAAGTCTGAACCACTTTTTCGTTGACGGTTTGCATCAGCATCGACTGGCCATAAAGGCCGCTAATGACGGAAGGCGGCGTTTTGCCTTTCCGGAACCCTTTCATTTGCGCGTTCCGGCTATATTTATTGATTTCTTTCTGAACGTCTTTAATATATTCTTCTTTTGGCAGATACACTTCCAACACCCCGTTTAAGGCGTCCGTATCATGTCTCTCAACTTTTGGCATATTTGCAAATTATTAGGTATTAATGGCAAGATCGTACTGCCCGGTTTAAGCCGGGCGCAGGACGTTTTATTAATCGGTCGCGTAAAGGCGGGAACGTCCGTAAAAATACTTAGTTTATCTCGTTTGACCAATCAAAGTGGGGGCGGAGAGACTCGAACTCTCATGCCTCGCGGCGCCAGATCCTAAGTCTGGTACGTCTACCAATTTCGCCACGCCCCCATGTATTTTTCTAACGCCTCTTATAAAGCGTTTTTCTAAAAGCGCCGCAAATGTAATTTATTTTTTCCGTAAAACCAAGTTTTTTTCAAGCCTGCCCTTCTGTCTTAGTGGCGGACTGGCTTAGTCGACGGCGGGCCGGTAGTCTCTATACCACCAACCCTTATGCGGCTTTCTACGTCTGCCGTTCAAAACACTACGTCCGCTATCAGCGACGGCGGTAAAAAAGCCGCCAATGGTTTTGCAAAGACCATGAAAGCATATCAATTATCGCTGGTTCTGAATCTGGAATATAAAAATGGAATCCGCGTCGACGTTTCCAATCCCGACGCCTTAGGGCCGCGCCTGGATCTCGCCGGTTCGCAGGCGGCCATCAGCCAACTCCTGGACGACGGCTACGCCGATCTGACGGCGGCCGGTACGGATTTTCCGTTCACGCTTTCTTCCGGTTTCGCCCAGTTTGCCAATCCGGTCGCTTTTGCCAAATTTAACCGCGCACTGGCCGCCCGGATGGACGTCTACCGTTCCGATTGGGCGGGCGCGCTGACCGCGTTGAGTAAATCGTTTTTCAGCCTGACCGGCGATCTGTACGCAGGGCCTTTCCATCTCTTCACTACCGGCGGGGGCGACCTGGTCAACCCAGTCTGGAACGCGCTCGATACAAAAGGAGAGATCCGCGTCGCGCAGCCTTCTTTTGTGACCGACGCCGAAGCGGGCGATAAGCGATTGAGCAAAGTAACGAAAAGACCCGATACGGCCGTGCTGGACGGTTTGAAAAGCGCTTACGACGTCAGCGTCTACGCCTCCAAGACCAGCCCCATCTATATCATCCGCAACGAGGAACTGATCCTGATCTACGCGGAAGCCAAAGCGCAAACCGGCGTGCCTGCCGACGCCGTACCAGCGATCAATGTAGTCCGCGCCGCCGCAGGTCTGCCTGCTTATGTCGGCTCGATCGATAAAGCGTCGCTCATCACGCAGATCCTGAAGCAACGCCGCTATTCGCTGTTCGGCGAAGGCCAGCGCTGGGTCGACCTGCGGCGGTACGGGCTTCTGAACACGCTGCCTATCGACCGTCCGGGCGATCAGGTGTTTGAACAGTTCCCTGTGCCGGTTTCCGAGCAATAAACAGAGTGCGTAGTTTTAAAATAAAAAGCGCTTTTCCCGTTCGGGGAAAGCGCTTTTTTATTAAAATCATTATCCATGAGGCTTTTAAATAAGGTCAGTAACCACCAATCGCGATCTTTATTCTATAATTTTCAATCGTTCTTGATAAGGATACTGATAAGTTTTAAAATCGCTACCTTTTTCGCATCGCTCATACCAATAATTTAAATTAACATCTCTGTGCTTTATTGAAAATGACAACCAATCTGTAATAAACATAATATTTGAATGATTATCAATTATTGCGGGCGTCCAATATGGATTAAATGGCCCGTATTTTTTTAATAAAATCCATTTGCCGTTTCTTGAGTTCCTTAATTCCTCCCCTAAAATCACAGTTAACGCTAAAAAATCTGATTCAACCATTTTCTTTTTCTTTCTCAGCGACATAATTCCGTGATAATATGCTAAAACAATCTCTTTATTGATGATTGAATAATTTAATCGGAGTCGTCTATTAAGATAATTCTGAAAAAATTCCATGTCTTTATTTATAATATATTGTATTTCATCCTGGAGTTTCTCATAAATATCATCTCCAATACTTTCTATGGGGAAATGATCCGCAGTAATCATTTTTGCCAAAGTTTCTTCATTCCTTATTAATAGTCCATTTTTATTCGGATCCCTATGATTTGGGAGCAAAATAATAGATTCATCTTTTAGCCTATAAGCGTAAGCCGCATTCGTACGTAATTGCCAATCAAATTTTCTTCCGGGATCTTTTCCGTTTTTTTCTAATAGTATAAGTAAATCGCTTATTGGTAAAACTTGATAATCCGGAAGCATAGGAAGGTTTGAAAATATTACATAAAATCTTAAAAGCGCAAAAGAATATATTTATGAGCTGTAACCAGGAGCTTTATGAAATTTAATAGCTTCAATCTCTTATTTGTAGGCAAGAACCATTATTGCCGAATACCGTATCTGGTTTTCACATCTACTGAGCGTATAAACACAAAAAATTCCTCTTATTCCTTTTCCAATATTTATTAATTTTCCTTATTTATTTTCTAATCTGTTTCCTTCCCAATCCGTTTGATTCGGCTCGTGCAACTCGTGCCATCTTTTGACGAAACAATCAATGTTCGCTGTATCTTTTTTGATCAACTCCGTTAATTTTCTAACTTGTCTGTCAAATCCGCTTTTGCTAAAATACCAGCCAATCTTATGTTCAGGTAAAAACAACATATAGAACAAAGGGGGGGCCTTATAATCGTCTGATCTCAGCTGCATTTGGCTTTTACTATTGGGCATTAGACAATAATTTAACCCGTCACCCCCTTGAAGCTGCTCAATTGAATTAATCTCGGGCAACAACTTAAATATGTTTAATTTTACTTTTATGTACCTGTCTCCTCTGTTAATATATACATCTAGGTATTCTAATTCAGAATCATCAGCTACTCTGCATAGGTCATAATTAAAGTCGCCTAGATTATTCCTGCCACTCCATGAAGTGGAAAACGGAGATTGAGTAAACCCGTTCTTTAGTAATTCAGGGATGCCCACTTCGACGAATAATTTTTTTCTTACTAAAAGCAGTTCTTTGGCAGATACTTTAAATGAACCCATATTTATCTTTTTGAAAGGTAATGTAAGCGGAGTTAATTAAAATGTATCCTGTCAACGAATTCCGTACGTTACGTATTGGCAGGGCTAATATAATACCAAGTCTATAACATTCGTCAGCGGTTCTCGGTTTGAAATAGGATTTATATAAAAAATATTTTTGTGTTTTCGGGTTATTGGATTTGACACGGGATAGCGATTTTTGCACAAAAAACACGCTATGACCGTTGACGGACTTATTTCGATGCTGCGCCAGGGTTTTGCCGCTTTATCTGATCATCGCTCTAAAAATTGCCGCTATGCCTTGGCGGATACTTTAATGACCGGATTTGCCATTTTTCATCAAAAAGACCCGTCTTTACTGGCTTTCCGCGACCAGTTTCCGGCTCGGAGCGCCAACATGAAGACCGTCTACGGCCTGGAAAAGATTCCCGAAGACACGGGTTTGCGCGAATGTCTGGACGGCGTGAACCCCGATTTGCTGCGGGCGTCTTTTAAAAGTCTGTTCCGGGCGGCTCAATCGGAAAACCTGCCGGCTGATAAACGCGTGCTGGGCGACAGGCTGGCCGTAAGTATGGACGGCACGGGTTATTTTTCCAGCACGGAGGTGCATTGCGATCATTGCCTGACCAAAGAACGAAGCAAGAGTCCGACGTTATATCATCACCAGTTACTGGCAGCCGTTGTGACGGCGCCCCGCCAGGAGACCGTACCGCCGCTGCACGCCGAGCCGATTGTCAACGCCGACGGTCACACCAAGAACGACTGCGAGCGCAACGCGCTCAAACGGCTGCTGCCCAAAGTACATCAAATCGTTGACAATCAGTCTGTTGTAGCTGTTTTGGACGCCCTGTACGCCGACGGTCCGGCCATCCTCGCCCTGCGGGAGGAAAAGATGGATTACATCATCGGAATCAAAGAGGGCTACGTCCTGGTTCAGGTCGAGCGGCTCGTCAAAGAGCAAAAATTAGAACAAATCGTCACGGTCAGCAAAGGCGTGCAAAAGACTTTTCGCTGGACGCGGAACCTGATTCTGAACGGCTCGCATCGGCAAATTCTCGTCAATTTCTTCGGATGCGAGGAAACGGATATGAAAACAGGCAAAACGATTTTCAAAAATACCTGGATCACGAATCTCGAGGCGTCCGCGAAACTCATTTTCCAAATGATGGACGTAGCCAGAAGCCGTTGGAAAATAGAGAACGAAACGTTTAACACGCTCAAAAATCAGGGCTATCATCTCGAACACAATTACGGACACGGTGAAAAGCATCTATCCACCGTTTTCGCCCTGCTTATATTGTTGGCTTTTACCGTCGATCAACTGGCGCAATGCGCCGAC
>JBBRMZ010000094.1:0-17814 GCA_038230555.1 Chitinophagales bacterium | reverse complement strand
TACCTTCATTGTTAAAAAACTTGCTGTGAAAAAAATTTGTCTTTTAAAACCAGACGCATAAAAGTATTAAAAAAAGTGCAAATATCCGGTTCTACATTTAATCCAAACAGCGTCGGTAGTTCTCCATGAACTATGGATTCATAAAGATGGTTTTGATATTAGTGAACTCTTTGATTCCGGCTTTAGCCATTTCCCGGCCGTAGCCGGAATTTTTTATGCCCCCTAAGGGCAAACGGGAATCTGATTTGACCAGCGCGTTGATAAAAACGCTGCCTGCGTTGAGCTTCTCTGCGATCCGGCGGCCTTTATCCAAGTCTTTGGTCCAAACGGAACCGCCCAAGCCGTAGCGGCTATCGTTGGCCATTGAAATAGCTTTCGACTCGTCTTTTACTTTTACGAGCGCCGCTAAGGGGCCAAAAGTTTCTTCACTGAAAACGCGCATATCGGGTTGCACGTTGGTCAAAACAGCGGGCTGAAAATGGCAGTCGTGGCGGTCGCCGCCCGTCTCCAGTCGCGCGCCTTTTTGAATAGCTTCTTCCATTTGCGCGACCAAGGCGTCGGCAATATCCTTTCTTGCCAAGGGGCCGGTGGTAATTCCTTCGGTTGAACCGTCCCCTTGTTTTAGGGCGGCTACCAGGGAAATTACTTTTTCAGCAAAAGCGTCAAAAACGGACCCGACGATTATAAATCTTTTTGCCGCAATACATACTTGTCCGGCGTTCGCCATGCGGGATTGAATACCGACGGCGGCGGCTTTATCGAGGTCGGCGTCTTCCATTACGATCATTGCGTCGCTGCCGCCCAGTTCGAGAACGCTTTTTTTAATATATTTACCGGCCAGAGCTGCGACGGAAGCGCCCGCTTTTTCGCTGCCTGTCAGCGTGACGCCCTGTACGACAGGGGAGGCAATGAACGACTCTACGGCCGGAACGTCTATAATAGCCGATTGAAAAACGCCTTCCGGCGCGCCCGCTTCGCGGAATATATCCTGGATCATTAAAGCACAGCCAAAAACATTGGGGGCGTGTTTTAGAATGGTTACGTTTCCGGCCATTAAAGCCGGTACGGCATAACGGAAAACCTGCCAGAAAGGGAAATTCCAGGGCATGACGGCAAAAACGCAGCCGACGGGCTGGTAGATAACGCCGCTATAAAAAGCGTCGGTGGGAAGCGTTTGCGGGCGAAGAAGTTTTTCCGCTTCGGCGGCATAATATTCGCAGTGGGCTGCGCATTTTTGTATTTCTGCAACCGCTTCTTTGGTTACCTTACCCATTTCGAGGGTAATCATCCGGGCGCAGGCGTCAGCTCTTTCTCTTAACAGAGCGCCTACCCGGATCAAAATTTCTCCCCGTTGATAATAAGACAGGTTTTTCCAGGTATTAAATCCTTTTCCCGCAGAAAGAAGAATCCGGTCGATCGCCTGCCGATCCATTTCCGGATATTCGGCTAATACGGACAAATCGACCGGATTAACGGACTTAAATATAGCAGCCATAAGTAAAAATTCTTCAAAGCCTTTAGCTGTTAGCTTCTAGCAGTCAGCTTTTAGCAGTTAGCCTATAATTTATTGATATTAAACATATTACACATTGATAACTGGTTTTGAAAAACTGGCTTAAAACTACTTATTTACAATCTGAACGTAATAAATTAGCCTGACGGCTAATTGCTAAAAGCTGACAGACGCTTTATTTATCCTGTTTAGCGAACACGTTTTTCAACAGGTCGGTCGTACGAGCGCCTTTGTCGTTACGGATGGATACCTCTTTCACGGCGATCATTGAGAATAAGCCTTTGAGTGCTTCTTTAGTAACATAATCGTCGAGAGAAGGATTTGCTTTTTTAACGAAAGGGATTTTATTGTTTGCGTTGGCCGCTTCCGCCCAGTAGGTTCGCGCGCCTACCTGATCCAAAGAAGTAATTACGATCGGGTTAAATTGTTTGTATAGCTCGTCGTAGGTTTTGCTTTTCAAATATTGCGTGGCGGCGTCCTGAGCGCCCATTAAGATGTTTGCAGCGTCGGAAAAAGTCATTTGCTTGATCGCGTTCAGGAAAATCGGTTTGGCTTTGACGGCGGCGTCTTCCGCGGCGGCGTTCATTTTTTTGACCATATTAGCCTCGACGTCGCCAAAACCAGGAACCATTTTTAGTTTGCTCACTACCGAACGGGCTTCGGGAGGTAATAAGATTTTGTAAGGGCTATTGAGATAACCGCCCTGTTTAGACAGCGAATCTGCTCCCGCGCTAATACCAATATTCAAGGCTTCTTTTAAACCGGCGCCGATATCGCTATTGCCGGTCACCACATTTTTTACTTTATCAAATATGCTTTGAGCGTCTGATATAACCGCGTTTGAAAGAATCAGGGCAAAAACCAGGAAGGAAATACATTTTTTCATTGCGAAGATGGTTGTAAAAATTTATGAGTGAGGAATAATAAGCTGTTAGCAGTAAGCTATTAGCTTTCAACCTTTAAAACATGAAGTTGGCGGCTTTAATTACATGCGGGCCGCTGAATAACTTTTCTTTAACCTTTTTTGGTTTTACAAAAAGCGTCGAAATCGTCGGCGGAAAGGCAATTCAAGCACTGGGCGGCTTCGAGTCCGCCTTTGCGGGCGGTGAGGACGCCATACCGTAAATAATCAATTCCAGCGCAGCTATGCGCGTCGGGGTTGATCGATATCCAGGCGCCTTTTTCGACGGCGTAGGGGATCCAGGTCCAATCTAAATCGAGGCGGTAGGGGTGGGCATTGAGTTCAATTGCCACGCCGTTAGCGGCGCAGGCGTCGATCACTTTTTTATGATCAATGGGATAGCCCTGACGGGAAAGCAATAACCGTCCGGTTGGGTGGCCCAAAATAGTCGTATAGGGATTTTCAACCGCTTTAATCAGCCGGGCGGTGGCTTTTTCTTCGGTCATTTTCAGGTTGGAATGAACGGAAGCGACGATCAGATCGAAACGCTTCAATATATCTTCCTCGTAATCCAGCGAGCCGTCGTTCAAAATGTCGGATTCGATCCCTTTTAATACCCTGAAGCCTGAAAAAAATGTTCTATTGAGTTGGTCAATGGCATCCCATTGTTCGATCAGACGGTCTTCTTTCAGCCCGTTGGCGTAGAAGGCAGATTTAGAATGATCGGTGATCGTCAGGTATTTAAACCCCCGTTCCTGCGCGTAATGCGCCATTTCTTCGAGGGTATTGACGCCGTCGCTATAATTGGTATGGGCGTGCACGACGCCTTTGATATCTTCCACCGTAATGAGTTTTGGAAGTTTTCCGGCGGCGGCAATTTCTATTATTTGCGCGTTTTCTCTGAGTTCGGGTTCTATAAAAGGTAATCCCGCCGCGCTGAAAACGGCGCTTTCATCGGTATAATTTTGAAGGCGGCCTTCTTTTTGGAGAAGCTGGAAAGCGTCCAGGAATATTCCGTTTCCGGTTGAATTAAAAAGCGCCGAGCCAAATTCCTGACCGGAGCAATGCCGGACGATCATTTTTGTATCCTCAGCCGTAATAATATGGGTTAGATCATTTTTCTGCGTTTCAATGGTGAAAACGGCGTTATCCGCCATCTTAAGAAGCGCCTCCGGAGTGATAATCGTCAAAAGTTCAATTTTATCGACAACGGGCAGCAGTCTTCTGACTTCGCCGGTCGCCGTTATTTTTACGCCGGGTATTTTGCTTTGAACAAAGCGGATAATTTGTCCGGCTTCGTTTTCAGCGTCGATGAAATGCAGTTTGTTTTTGGAACGCTGGTAATATTCGGCAGCTTTGAGGATTTCCGCCTGCGTTTTTGCTCCAAAACCATGCAGTTCAATGAGCCGGTTTTCATTGCAAGCGTAAATGAGTTCGCCGACGTTTTCGACGTCGAGCTCTTTCCAGACAGCCAGCAGTTTTTTATGCCCTAAACCTTTAATATGGAGCATTTCTATAACGCCGGGCGGCGTATTTGCCGCATATTTTTCATACGCCTGTAATTTGCCCGTTTTCAGCAATTCCTCAATTTTATCGCCGATCTTTTCCCCGACTCCTTTGATTTGGTTCATTTCAGCGCGCGACATTCCGGCCAGCGGCCCGTCCAGTTTGCGCAAGGTCAGGTAAGCGTTCCTGTAGGAACGAATCTTAAAAACATTTTCGTCATGCAGCTCCATGACGTCTGCGAGGCCGGCGAAGGCATTGGCGATTTCTTTATTGGTCATTGATTAGCTGTTAGCTATTAGCCTATAGCTTTGATTTTTTGATTATAAATTACGAAAGTCAGCGTATTGCTTATTCTTTGCAAGTTCTTTTATAAAATTTAGTGCGGCAAAAAAATCAGAAGGTTTAACTGGTTATTTACCGGCAAATTTTTGGCAAAGAACGGGAAGAATAATCATATAAAAAAGCCCGCTTTTTGAGAGAGCGGGCTTCAGGCGGATGTTTTTAAAAGCTTTAATTTAGAATACCATCGCGTATTTTAGCAGTAAGGCGTTGCGGATAAAAAGGTTTTTTCCTAACCGGTTTGGATCGCCGCTCAATTGGACCAGTACCCGGTCGTCGTAGAACCAGTCGGATTTAAAATTGAGGGAGAAGTTTTTAGCGATCAGGTAATCGAAAGAATTGTAAAACTCGACGGCAATATTTTGCGGGTTGCGCCGGTAGTTGCTGTATAAATCGAGCGTTCCTGCATATAGCATTTTATCGTTGAAAAATTTATTGGTATAATCCGCCCGAAATTCCGAGCCAATTTGTAAATCCACGTTGTCAAAATCCGTTGGGCTTCTCCAGGGGTTTCCTAATCTGCCCAGTTGCTGAGCCGAATCTCCCACGATACCCGCGAGACCATTGTCGGCAACAATAATAGCTTTTAAAGCGACGGGAGAATAAAAAAGCGTCAGATGGGTATCGTATTTATAAATGACGCCCGGCGCTATTTTTAAAGTAGCGGGCGCGAAAAACTTTGCATTCAAGGGCTGAACGACGCCATTTACCGTTTGATCGAGATAATTCAGTCCGTAGGTAGGCAATAATTGCGTTTGCAAGTCGGCGAGACCGGCGAAATACCATTTCGGGGCAAACGCGTAGCCCATTTGAGACGTCAATTGTAAAGCGTCCGCCGCTTTAGTAGATGGCTGCCCGGATACGGAAAGTACCGAAGTCAGCCAGTTGGCCTTGCTATCCCAAATAAATTTACCTTTTTTATATTTTGCATAATAATTAAGCAACCCGCCGTATTTGGTCTGGTTACTGCCTGCGCCAATCCGGGGATTGATCAGGGACAAAATACTTAAATCCAAGCCCAAGCCGCCGCCGGAGGTCCAGCCGTCTTTGATTTCTTTATCGTCGACGGGTTTAATATCGTCTTTGGCATCAACGGCTTTTTGGCTAAAACCATTAAAGGCCATCGCTAAGGCGCCTGCCAATAGAATTATTTTCATGTAACGGCTTGTTTAAAGTGATAAATTACGGCGCTTTTCTGCAGACTGTCATAAAGACGGTTTGCGGTCGTAAAAGTAACGGATGATAAAAAATTAATGCGTTTATTTATGAATGGATGGTTACTTTTTCGGAAACCAGCTTGCTCAGCGGAATAATTACTTTATCCTGACCAGTTTGGATGGTGATAGAATTTCCATCCAGTGCAATGATGGTTCCGCTTACGTCCAGCACGGATATAACGTCGTTGATCTTAAATTTGGATTTAGCGTAATAGGTGGCTAAGAAATTGGAGACGGTGGCGCGGGCAGCAAGGCCGTAGGCGATAGCAAAGGCGGCAACTCCTCCGCCGAGGAGAATACTGAAGTTGGATTTGATAAAATCGGTATCTATTTTTGCCTGAGAAAGGGCGCTAATGACGGCGTTGATCAAAATGAAATAAAAGATAGCGTTAGCGATCAGTTTTCCGGCCGGGAGATGCAGAGAGTTAGCGGCGGTCAGGGCAATCTTTTTAAAGACGTCGGCTATCCAAAGACCGACAACGAGAACGATGGCGGCGGCTACCAGGTTTGGAAAATAGCCGATCAGGTCGCTCATTAACTTTGAAACGGCGGGCATTTGCAGAATATCCGTCGCTCCAATAATAAATATAAATAATAAAAAATAATAAACTATTTTGGACAGAACGACGCTTGGGACAATCTGGATATTATATTGCCTCATCATATCTATATCGTTGATCTTAGCGGCTACCAGGTCGACGCCGGAAACTTTCAACAGCCGCCGGAGCAGGTCGGCGGCAAAACGCGCAATTAAATATCCAAATAGCGCGACAAGCAAAGCACCCGCAATTCGGGGAACGCCGGATATGAATTGCCGAAGTAAATCGTCTAATATGGAAAACATAGTTGACTTCTTATAATATGGTTTTTCTAAAAATACAGATTAAAAATCATTCATATTAAGTAGCTGTTAGCTATTAGCCGTTAGCTATTAGCTTTCAATTCATTGACTATAAACAAATTATAAAAATTATAACCGCGTTTATTTTTATAAAAGTACTTAAGAGCGCGTTCTGGTAAATGTATAATTTCTACAATTTATTTGCCTCCGCCGGGTCCCTGATCATTTTCATGGTTATGACCACCTTCGGGACTTGCAGAAGGGTGGGGGGGCTCGGCCTCTTGTCCACCGGCGAAATGAGTAAATGTGTGAACAATCTTTGTAAAAAAAGTATCAAATATATGGCCGGCGTGATTGGCCGCATTAACGTTTGCGTCAATACTTCTTTTAATTTCTTCCATAGGCCCTTTGTGGAATGCTTCGTCTTCTTCCTGCATTCTTTTAAAATTATTAATTTTATCTTTCATTCTTTAATTTGTTACAGCGATTTCCTTATAAATTTCAAACGCCTTGTGTTTAGCCCTTTTAAGCCTCATTTTCACAGCGCTTTCCGTTTTCCGGAGCGTTTCGGCGACGTCTTTGATAGACATATCGTCCTGGTATTTCATCAACAAAATCATTTTATCGTCGACCGGTAATCTTTCCAATACTACTCTTAGGTATTTAACGTCCATTTCCATAATGGACTCGTCAGAAAGTTCTTCCTGTGGGGCGTCGGGCGTGTGTTCAATATCATCTGAAAACAAAGCTTTTTCCTTCTTCTTTCTACGGATCATATCAATACAATAATTGTAAGTTATTGAATAAATCCAGGTGGAGAACGTAGACTTCTCTTCAAAATTTGATAGGTTTAGCAGGATTTTCATAAAAATATCCTGCATGGCATCGTGCGCAAGGTCTTCCTGTTTGAGTAAGGAAAGACATTTACCGTAGACTTTGCCGGCATATTTTTTATAAAGCGAACTAAAATAATCCTGTCTTCCCGTTTTTAAAAAAAGCCTTATCATCTCCAAGTCAACATCCTTAGCAAGGATTTGTGTAGGTTCCAAAATAATAATTTGAGGATTTTGTTTAGATATGTTGTCCATTAAGGGCTAATTCTCCCTATATCGCTACAAAAATATCTATAAAATGGATAACCCCCTACTTTCTCTACATATTTATACTTGCATTTTACAAATTATGTAAGCATAATTTTAATTTACAACATTATGACTACCTTAATAGAATTAGGTAACTTTCTGGAAGGAAAAAAATTAATTTATTATTAACAGACCTTAAAAATATTTATATAATTATTATATATTATTAGAAGCCGCCGCCGCAGATTTGAAATGTTCAATTTGGTCGGTATATATTTTTATTTCTTGGCTGGTAAACGAATCCGACCAATTTAATTCATTTTTCATCAAACTGGCAACGCTCCCAATGGCTACCAGGGTAGCTTCCCAATCCAATATTTCCAGTCGCAGGCGACGCGCCAGGACATCGCGCATAGTTAGCGCCATTTCATACCGGACGGCATAAATTACCTCGCCAAAGATAAAAGGATAAGGAGGGGAAATTCTTTGGTCGAGCTTTTCTTTCAACGCCAAAGAAGCTACCGCTTCCGCATTAGTTCCATATTTAGCGTTTAAATGACGGCAGACATCTTCGGGAAAATCATATTTAACCAATAAAACCTGCCAATAATTTCGCCTGAACCCTTCGGCCCCGAATACCATATAATTTGCAGTATGGCAGAAAGCAGGGCTGCCGGTCAGTTTTCCCAAGAGGTTAACGGCATCCAGAGCCATCAGGCGATAGGTGGTCCATTTACCCCCTAAAACGCTGACGAGTCTGGAAACGGAGTCAAATTCTATTTCATGGTCCCGGACCAGCCTTTTAGTAGCCTGGCCGTTAACCTGGGAGATCAGCGGTCTTAATCCGCCGAATCCCGCGATCACCTCTTCCGGTTTTATTGGTTTTTTAAGATAAGGATTTAAAGTATTTAAAATAAAATGGAGTTCCGAATTTTCAAGGACGGGTTCTATATTGGTTTCAACATATTCCGTATCGGTCGTGCCGGCCACTACTTTTCCTTCAAAAGGAATTGCGAATACCATCCTGCCGTCAGAGGTTTTTGGAATGAGTAGCGCAGCAGCGCCGTTTAAAACAGAGGCAGGCAAGGTAACGTGGACGCCTTTGCTTGGGCGAATCCTTTTGGCCAGAGCCGGATTTGCCACACGCCGGACCTGGTCCGCCCATACGCCCGTACAATTAATAAATATTTCCGCTTTTATTTCAAAATCTTGTCCGCTTAGGACGTCTCTGACGGACGCCCGGCGGATTATTTTCTCTTCCCGCACTACCCCGTAAATAAATTCTTTTAGTTCAACATAATTTGCGACGGCTGCTCCTTCCTGATCGGCGCTTTGGGCTAGGGCAAGGCAAAACCTGGCGTCGTCCATTTGGCCGTCGTAATAAGAGACGGCGCTATGAAGCCGTTCTCTGTGAAGACCGGGAATTTTTTCGACCGTTTCAGAACGGCTTAACCACCGGCTTTTAGGCAGATTGGGTTCTCTGGCAATCAGATCGTAGAGCCAAAATCCGATACGCATATATAAACCGTTTAACCAGCCGGATGCGGGAGCGATCAATTCCAGCGGTCGCGCCAAGTGAGGCGCGTTTTTTAATAAAATCCGGCGTTCCTGTAAACCGTGAAAGACTTGCTTTAATTGCGCAAAATCCAGGGTTTTAAAGGCTTGCTCCAGATAACGAACCCCGCCATGAATGAGTTTAGTAGATTTTGAAGACGTTTGGGAAGCAAAATCATTCTTTTCTATTAATGCGACTCTATATCCGCGGAGAACGGCGTCCAATGCGCAGCCGCAGCCGGTCGCTCCGCCGCCAATAATACATACGTCAAAGGTTTCCGTTTTTAAACGTTCTATATTTTTATTGCGGTCCATAAATTAGCTATCAGCTATCAGCCTTCAGCCGCCGATTACATTTATTAATGACGGGGAAATTGTTGCGCGACTCCGGCTTTTATGCCGCAATAAAGTAAAAGCCTGTACGCCGCAGAAGGGTATACAGGCTTTTAAAATAAAGGATAGAAAAGATTTAGTCTTTTAAACCCGTTGATACATTTATTTTTTAGCAAACATTTCCTGTTTGCCAAATTTTTCGACCAATAGATAATAAAATACCGCGCGGTGTTTGCTCCTGTTGGCGTCTCCAAATTTGTGACACACTTCCATAATGGCGGCGTCTAATTCCGGCGCGTCGGTCATACCTAATTTTTTTATAAGGAAATTGTTCTTCACCCTGTCTCTTTCCGTTTTATCGGAACAGGAAACTAAAGACGCGTCCGCTAAATAAATGGATGGGCCTAACGATTTAGCGACGGCAGTCAACAATTCGTCATTGACGGCGCTCATACCCAATTTACCGCTCATCGCTTCTTTGTAATGCGCGACAGCTTCATCGAATTTGCTCATACTTCTACCAGATTTAAGTGATTAACAATGATTTCAATTCCGAAAGTTACTATATTCTTATAACAAGCAGAGAAATTTCATTTTTTTATATAGTACTTACGCCAATAATTAGCAAAAGTTACCGGTATGATTCAATTTTTACCCTTATTCCATTCAGCACGGCGTTGCCGGTAACGGCGTCTACGTCCTGGTCGTCGGTAAGATCATTCATGCTGACACCGGCATACCGGCCGGCAACTTCCAACAAAACGCCCGGAAGCCGGTGACCATACCCATGCGGTATGCTTACCACGCCCGGCATTATTGCGGAGGTGACGTCCACCGGAATATCGACCGAGCCGACGCGCGAAGTTACTTTAACGACATCGTTGGCGCTAATTTTAATCTTAGTCGCGTCGGAAGGATGCATCATTATCGTACACCGATTATGTCCTTTCATCAATTTTTCCGAATTATGCATCCATGAATTGTTATCCCTCAGATGGCGTCTTCCGATCAATAAAAAGGGATAAGCAGACTGGATGAATTCCGGTTCGCTTGCTATGGCAAGCGCTTTATCCAGTTCCTTAATCATAATTTCCGGCGCAAGATCAATTCTTTTTGGTTCGCGCGCAAGTCTTAGCGGTAAACAGGGCCGTAAAGGGCCGCAATCCACGCCCTGCGGGGTTTCGATCAGGGCCTGCAAACTTAATCCGTAAGGTCCGTATTTTAACCCAATATCCAGTTTTCCTTCCGGCGGCTCCGGGGAGAATTTGTTCCCTTCTCCGGCTCCATTCTTTTTAGCGTTTTCCTGACCGGTCTGCTTTTCAGACGTTCGGCCCAACTGCCCGCTTTCAATTTCAAGGGCTACGACTGGTTTTTGTTCCGTTTCCTGGAGCCGGTAAGTCAGTTCCTGCCATATTTCCCAGTCAAATTTTGCGCCGGCTAATTTTTCAAAAACGGGAGGAGAGTATTTCGCCGTATTATGTACCGCTAAAGCGTTGAAAATCAGGTCATAATGGGATACTTCCAAACCGGCAGCAGGGGGCAGAATCAGGTCGGCATGCCGGGTGGTTTCATTCACATAGATATCGACGCAAACCAAATATTCCAATTTCTCAAATGCTTCGTCTAATTGTTTTCCATTGGGAGTAGATAAAATCGGATTTCCACAGCTTGTGATCATCGCTTTTATCTGCCCGGGACCTTCCGCGAGCACTTCTTCCGCCAAAACTGAAACTGGAAGTTCGCCCATAAATTCCGGCAGGAGCCGGACGCGGCTGCGCCAGCGTCCAAATATGGGGCGCTGTTTAGCGTTCGCTAAAAAATCGACGGCAGGCAAGGTAAACATGGCGCCGCCTGCGCGGTCCAGGTTCCCGGTAATAATATTGATCGCGTTGACGAGCCAATTACATAAAGTTCCAAATTGTTGGGTAGAAACGCCCATCCTACCGTAACAGACAGCCGGGGAGGATCCGGCAAAATCCAAAGCAATCTGACGAATTGTTGCGGCGGGTACGCCGCATAAACGTTCGGCGGCCTCCGGGGTAAATTTGGCGGTTGATCTTTTTAACAGATTTAAACCATCGGTAAACTCTGCTAACAATCCCAGATCTACTTTATTTTCTTTGAAAAGCGTTTGTACGACCGCAAGTAAAAAATAAACGTCCGTACCGGGCCGAATAAAATAATGTTCAGTCATTTTTTCCGCCGTTTCCGTGTGGCGCGGATCAAGAACGACGACTTTGCCGCCCCGGTGGCGAATTTCTTTTAACCGCCCTCCCACGTCCGGCGCGGTCATCAGGCTGCCGTTGGACGCTAACGGATTTCCGCCCAGGATAAGCATGTAATTGGTTCGCGACAAATCGGGGACAGGGATCAATAAAGGATGGCCATACATCAGCCAGGATGCAAAATGATGGGGCAACTGATCGATTGAAGTGGCGCTGAAAATATTTTTGCTCCCAAGGGCTTTGATAAAAGCGCCGGTATTTTGATAGGTTCCCCAATTATGAACCGAAGGGTTGCCCTGATAGAATCCGACGGCGTCTTTGCCATATTTTTTCTGTATGGCGGTCAACCGGTCGACAACTTCGGCCAGCGCTTCCGCCCAACTTATCGTTATCCATCCGCCGTCTTTTTTCTTCCGGGGTAATTTTATCCTATTCGGATCTTCATAAATATCTTTCAGCGCAAAAGCTTTTGGGCATAAATATCCTTTGCTTAACGGATCATCTTTATCGCCCGCTATGGAAACTACTTTTTTATCTTCCACCTGTATAATTAAACCGCAAATAGCTTCGCAAAGATTACAAGCGCGTCGGTGGGTAGTTTGCATATTGAAAATTTTCCGTTCAAAGGCAGATTTTTCTGCATCTTATGCCGCAAAATTAATCTTTTTAAAATAACCATTTAGAAAATATCTGATTTGCCCGATTATATTTGTGTAAATAAGTGAAAAAGCGTCTTTAAGACGGAATTTTAGACCGGATTAAAAAAGCCGAAATGGCAAAGAAAAACGAGAACAGGCCCAGCGCATAAATAACGCCGTCTTTTGAAAAAAAGGAATACACAAAAATGGACGAGAAAAAAATACGTCCCGCGACTGCCGATAAATTCAGTAATCCGTTGACCCTGCCCGTTAACTGGTTCGGAATCGCCGAAAACAAATATTTCATTCGGAGTATTCGAATGCCCGCATTTCCGACGCCTAATAGAAATAACATTGATAGCGCCAGAAATACATTCTTACAAAAGATTAGGACCAGAAATTGAACGCCCGCAAGGCAAATTAGCTGAATGATTGACGGGATTTCATCATGTTTCCCAAAAATTCGCTGAATGGCGACGCCAGAAAAGATAGCGCCTGAAGCGTAGGCGACGTCCGTCAAAGCAAAAACGCCGCCGCCGCCGTTTAACCTGTATTTGACGTAAACGGCCATTAAGAGGAACCCGTTGATCACGACGGCAATCCAAACGATATTGGACGCCATGCCGAATAGTAACAGGCGCGGGCGGGTTCTTAGGTATAAGGCGGCTGTTTTTAATCTTTGCCATACAGTTCCGGTTTCTGTTTCTCTTTTTACGACCGGAGTATAACGAACAAACAAAATCATTAAAAACGCGATAAAATAAGTCGCGGCGTCCAGGCAAAAAATTTCCTGTATATGCCAGGGTCTCATTTCTAAGATTGGCCAGCCGGAGCCGCCGTTTAAATGAATACCCTCTAATAAAAGCGCTCCAAAAGCGCCGCCCATTACCGTCGTCGCCTGAGATTGAATTTCTATGTAGGATATAACTTTTCCATAATGCGCTTCTTCCGTGATCTCCTGGGTAAAGGCGTAGATATTTTGAAAATGGATATTAAAATTCAGGAAAGAAACAACAAACGCGCCCGCAACTAAAGACCACGGAAGCTCCTGCCTCCAAAACCCGTAACCGCTAATAGCGGCGGTAGCGACTCCGCTGATCAAAGACGTCCACAAAAATATTTTTTTCCGGTCGAACCGGTCAATTAGCGCTCCGCTATACGGAATCCAAAAAAGAGATCCTATATTTGTCAGCGTAAAAATGATTCCCCAAACGAAGGTCTGGTTGGTTTTTACAAAATACCAGGGTATTGCCAACATGCTAAAGCCCTGCGCGACGCCTGAAATAAAATTAGCGGTCAGGAGTAAAAAAACGGGCGCACGGTTGTTCATAGAAGCAGTAAGCAGCTAATAGCCGTTAGCTATCAGCTATTAGCCCGTAATTTACTGATTTAAATAAATTATTAATGCGAATAATGGGTTAAAACTAGCAAAAGTGGATAAACACAGGTCTGCCTTTTTGGATATCCAACTATAAACCATTTTGAATAAGACGTTTTTGAGGACCCTTTTAGTTTGACCTATCCGCAAATTGACTAGTATCCGAGACCCGGGTCAGACCCCACTCGTACATGAATCATACACGGCTTGTGTGCGGCTTATATACGGCTTATAGGTGACTCAGGGGATTGACGGATATAAGGATAAACGGACGTCGGGGGCCGGATTTTCGGGATAAAAGGAACTATGCGCCTGTTATATTCACTTCCGGTTTTCGGGTCTATCGTCCCGGAGCCCTTTTGCACTTTTTCAACCCATTATTCGCATTATTATATAAAACCTGGAAAAAAGGCGTCCCGCCCAACTTTTCGCGCGCGGGCAGGCAAAAATTAGCCATGAAAGCGACCAGGCAATTATAAAATTTAACGTACTTAAATAAATTTCCATGCGAAAACAAATTACTTATGCAGCTATCGGTTTTATAGCTTTGACGCTGTTCATTGCCTGCGCTCCCGTCGGCGCTACCGCGCAAAGATTCGGATTTTTTAGCGGAATTATTCACGGAATGTTATTTTTACCGGAGTTAATAGCAAAAATATTAGGGTTTAGCTCTGGCCTATACGCTAAGAACAATAACGGCCTTCCATATTGGATTGGGTATTTTATCGGGTTCTTTATGCTGGGTTTTGGTTCAAGGTTTTTAAAATAGCTTCATCTAATGACGTTAAAACGATTAGGCCTAATCGGTTATCCGTTAACCCATTCCTTTTCTAAAAATTATTTTACTCAAAAATTTGAACGCGAAGGTATTCCTGATTTCAATTACGAGTTATACCCTTTAGAGAACATAGCCGCTTTCCCTGAACTTATTCAGAAAACGGAAGATCTACAGGGATTAAACGTGACTATTCCGTACAAACAATCCGTTATTCCTTTTTTAGACGAAATAGACGAGGAAGCGCGCGAAGTCGGGGCCGTAAATTGTATTAAAATAGAAAAAGGAAAATTAAAAGGCTATAATACAGACGTTTATGGATTTGAACATGCGTTAAGCCCTTTTATTGGGAAAGATAAAAAAGAAATTAAAGCCCTGGTTCTTGGAAATGGAGGAGCGGCTAAAGCGGTAACTTTTGTCTTAAAAAAACTTCATATACCAGCGCTGATTGTCGAACGCCGGACAAGCGCCGGATCGCTGACTTATGAGGATTTAACCTCCGAAATAATACATACAAATCGTCTCATTATCCAAACGACTCCGTTGGGAATGACGCCTGACGTCCGAAGTTCCCCTTTAATCCCTTATGCGGCGTTGACGCCCCGACATTTTTTATACGACCTGGTATATAACCCGGAAGAAACCGTTTTTTTGAAAAAGGGAAAAAACTGCGGCGCGCAAGTCCAAAACGGGCTTTCCATGCTGCATCTGCAAGCCGAACGCGCCTGGAAAATCTGGAATAGACCGTTAGAAAAATAGTGAAGAAAACTTGCGTATCTTGTCGTTCTGGTATGGTCGTTAAAATAGAGCGATTGAAGGCGAAAGCTACGGTTTCGGTCGAAATCCGTTCTGTCTGCGGAGCGCTAAACTAATAGATATTTGTTAAGAAGCAGAAGTATAAAGCCGTAGCATACTACCTCATCATTTCCGGACGCAATTAAATCATCTTTTAAATCTATTCAGTATGTTTTTTATTATTTTGGGCGTGGTAGCGATCATTGCCAGCTACTCGCTGCCTGCTAATCCCAATTATCCGATTAGCCGTCTACCCCGGCCGATCCGGCTGGGCGGATATGCTCTTTTATTTTTCGGCGTCATGGAATCCTGCTTCAAGCAGGTGGACGCGGGCGAAGTGGGCGTTCAAAAGTTATTTGGGAAAGTGGAGGATCGAGTGTTGGAGAGCGGTCTGAATTTTGTGAACCCGTTGGTAGAGGTCGAACGTGTGAACGTAAAAACGCAAAATTATACGATGTCCGGCGTGCACGACGAAGGAAAAAAACAAGGGGACGACGCCATCCGCGTTTTATCGTCCGACGGCCTTGAACTAGTTTTAGACCTGACCGTTCTATACCGGGTCAATAAACAGGACGCGCCAAAAATAATCCGCGAGATCGGACCCAATTATGAGGACGCCATTGTCCGGCCCATTACGCGAACCAAGATCCGCGATAATTCTGTTTATTATACGGCTGTCGATATGTACTCCGCCAAAAGGGAAGAGTTCCAGACCCGTATTTTTAAGGACATAGAAACCAATCTGCGCGGCCGGGGGCTTTTCCTGGAGCAAATACTGGTCAGGAATGTCGCTTTACCGGCTTCCGTTAAACAATCCATCGAGAGCAAAATTAACGCCGAACAGGACGCCGAAAAAATGCAATACGTGCTGCAAAAAGAACGCCAGGAAGCGGAACGCAAAAGGGTGGAAGCACAGGGTATTTCCGATTATCAAAAAATCCTGAGCACAGGGCTGTCTGATAAGCTGCTTCAATATGAACAGATCAAAGCGCAGAAAGAAATTGCTCTTTCAGCGAATTCAAAGGTCATTATTATGAGCGGAAAAACGCCGGTCATTTTGAACGGAGAAGAAAAGTAAGAAAATAAATATAAAATATAAAATATGAGTTATAAAACATGAGATTTAGTTTTCAGGCAGACTGGGCAAAAATATTTCCAGGAGGCCGGCTCTTTGGGCGGTCCATTGGTCTATCTGTTCGTCGCTTACTTTTTTCAGCGCTGAAGCGGCCTTATATTTATGGAGCGCCTCAGCATAGATCAATGAATAGAAGCCAAAAAAAGGCAGCGCGATCAGTAAAGCGTATCCAAACCATCGATTAACCAGGACAGCCAGAAAAATAAGCAGGAGGTACCAGGCGATCATGCCGATCAGCCCGACCCCCAGAAAAATGGGTCCTTTAAATTCCAATTGTTTGATGCGCGTCATTTGAATCCGGCGCGCGTACCAGTAAGGCAGATAATGAGCAAACCGGCCAACCGTAAACGGAATATATCCGACCATTAGCGCCGCCAGCGCGCCCGTCGAACTATTCCAGGGTTGAGCGACGCCGAGGTCGTCGACGTCGCGCGCGCTCAGATCGTTAAAGTAAGCGTCAACTTTTAAGCAGAAGTCTTTTTTTTGGTCTGCTTCCATGGAATTTATCCGGTTCGCAATTTCCTGTTCCGCCAGTAGTCTGCGCTTATTCTTTTTGAATAAAGGAAAAATCTTATCCGAAAACGAATTTCGATAAAGCGTAAATATTTGATCCGCCAGCGGATCGTCGGCAGGCGATTCCACGTACACCATGAGGGGCCGGATGGAGTTACCGATATCTTCCGTCAGCCGGACGACTGCCTTATTTTGATTTACCGCGCTTAACGCCCGGTAATCGCGCAGTGGAAGCGCCCGGCCAACCCGGATCATTACTTCCGAGCGGAATTCATGCGGAGCGCTATAAGAAAAACCGATGGGTAGAATATGCAGATCCAATTCCTCATTCGTTTCAAGACTTCCAAAAGCAATGCGCGCGGTCCCTTTCTGCATGGGTTTCATGCGGCGCTGCGTAGTGGTAGTCGATTCCGGGAAAACCAGTATTTTTTTTCCTTCATTCAGTAATTTATACCAATAGGCCAGGGCGGTCTGATTATTTTTTAAACTGGCGTAGCCGTCCCTGAACCGGTAAATAGGCGCCATGTGCAACCCTTCCAACATTTTTTTATAGCGCGATTTGAACACGTCGGCGCGCGTGACGTAATAGAATTCTACCTGAGGGAAAACGCAGGCCAGCAGGCACGGCTCAAAAAAAGCCGTCGGATGATTGGAAACGACTAGCAGCGGCTTATCTACCGGGATATTTTCTTCGCCGAAATAGTAAATTTTCTTAAAATATATTTTGAACGCTATCGTAGCGAAAGGCCGGACAATTCTATAGAGCATTGCTAAAAAATGGATTTAAAATACGGTTCACGGATATAATCCTTCGGTCGCCGGTATAAAGCTGGAAAATAAACGCTTAAAAATACAAAAAGGAGACTTTCCGTATAGAAAGTCTCCTTTATTACAAAGGTATAAAATTTATAAAACCTTTCGACGACTTAGAGTATGTTTTAAAATTTCGGTTCAGAATTTTGCCAATATGATATTAATAAAAGCGATTTGAATAAATGCGACGGAAGATTGTGTTGTTTTTTCAAAATCTTTGGCTAATCGGCGGTAAAAATTAAGCCAGGCAAAACTT
>JBBRMZ010000093.1:0-17824 GCA_038230555.1 Chitinophagales bacterium | reverse complement strand
TGGAATGAAGCCATCCGTTCGGAGCTAAAAGCAGTTGAAACCTTTCAGGTCAACGACAAGGCGGCCGAAGAACTCCGCAATATCGGATTCGGAACGGTATCCAGTTGCAAAATGGACGGCATATCGCGCGGCGCGTCCGTCGTCGTTACGTTGAAAAACGACCGGGAAAATAATGTCGTAGTAAAACCGTTTGGCGCTCATTATCTTTCCTTTCAAAAAGGCAGTTCTACTCAAACTTATCCCACTTCATTGATGGGGAGCATCGCTTTATTGCGGCAGACCTATTTGGACGGCCAATGGTATACCGGCGAGGGACGCAAAGAAGAACAAAATATTTCCTTGGAGGCTTGGAATAACTTATTATCCCTACCTCAGATCTTTGAGGTCGGCGATAAATTGGAAGCATTACGCGCTTTTAAAATCGCTAAGGAATTTAACCAAAAATACATTATCAAAGGACGCGGCGACGAATATCAACGACTGGACGCCATTAAATCTACAGGGTCGTCTTTTATTTTACCCCTTAATTTCCCCGAAGGATTTGACGTGGAAGACCCTTATGAAGCGTCGCTGGTTTCTTTGACCGATCTAAAACATTGGGAGCTGGCGCCCGCTAATCCCGCCCGCATGTCCGCCGCTGGGATCGAATTTGCGCTAACGGCCTATGGGTTAAAAGACAAAAAAGATTTTCTAAAAAATCTGCAAAAAGCGGTCGAGTACGGGCTTCCGGAGGAGGAAGCGCTAAAGGCTTTGACAGCCACGCCCGCAAAATTATTAGGTATAACCGATATGGCAGGTTCGCTGGAAAAAGGCAAACTGGCAAATTTCATCATCACTTCCGGCAATATTTTTGATAAATCTTCCACCCTGTACCATAATTGGGTTCAGGGCAAACCTTACGTCTTAAAAGATATCGACGCGCCGACGATCGCCGGAGTATATCAGTTATCCGGCGTTTCGGCGGATCGTTATACCCTGACGATCGACGATAAGAATGCGGCTACCCTGTCGAAAGAGGGAGATACGTTAAAAATTAAAGGAACCCTGAAAACAGAAAGAGATCTGGCGCTATTGACTTTCACCCCGGCAGGAGAAAAAGCGCCCGTCCGACTTTCCGGAATCATTAACGGAAAAAACCTTCAGGGGAAAGGGCAGGCAGGCAACGGCGACTGGCTGGACTGGAAAGCAGAACGCTCCGGCGACGGAAAACAGGCGTCGGCTAAATCAAAGGACCAAAAATCAAAACCTGAACTGGGCGAAGTTACCTTTCCTTTTACCGCTTTTGGTAGAAAAACTATTCCGGAAGCGACTACCGTATTGTTCAAGAATGCGACGGTCTGGACGAACGAAGACGCCGGCGTGCTTATAAATACGGACGTGTTAATTCAAAATGGTAAAATTGCGCAAATAGGTAAAAACCTGACTGCCGGCGCCGGCGCCGCTGTGGTGGATGCTACTAATAAACACCTCACTTCTGGCGTCATCGACGAGCATTCGCACATTGCGGCAAGCAAAGGAATCAACGAAGGCTCGCAGTCATGCACTTCAGAAGTGAGAATAGAAGATGTGCTGAACTCTGAGGATATTAATATATACCGTCAGTTAGCTGGCGGCGTTACTTCTTCACATATTTTACATGGCTCGGCTAACGCGATCGGCGGTCAGACCCAATTGATAAAATTAAGGTGGGGCTATAAGCCGGACGATCTTAAATTTGCCGGTTCAGATCCGTTCATTAAGTTCGCTTTAGGCGAAAACGTTAAACAATCGAACTGGGGAGTTAATAATACGCGCTTTCCGCAAACCCGGATGGGAGTCGAGCAGGTATATGAAGATCATTTTACGCGCGCGGAAGATTATATAAAATTGAAAGCCTCCGGTAAACCTTACCGGAAAGACCTGGAGTTGGAAGCGCTCGCCGAAATTCTTCAAAAAAAACGGTTCGTTACCTGCCATTCTTATGTGCAGTCAGAGATTAATATGTTGATGAAAGTAGCCGAAAGACATCATTTTAACATAAATACTTTCACGCATATCCTGGAGGGTTATAAAGTAGCCGATAAAATGAAAGCGCACGGCGCGGGAGGAAGCACATTTTCCGACTGGTGGGCATATAAATTTGAGGTCTACGAAGCGATTCCCTACAACGGTTCAATGATGCACGATCAGGGCGTCGTGGTCGCGTTCAATTCTGACGACGCTGAAATGGCGCGCCGGCTCAACCAGGAAGCAGCCAAAGCGGTGGAATTTGGAAAAACTTCGCCGGAAGAAGCATGGAAATTTGTTACGCTGAATCCGGCAAAATTAATGCACGTAGATCAAAAAACCGGAAGTATCAAGGTGGGCAAAGACGCCGACGTAGTAATTTGGTCTGATAATCCACTTTCAGTTTATGCGAAAGCGGAACAAACTTATGTGGACGGAATCAAGTTTTTCGACCGGCAGGAAGACGCCAAAATGCAGGAAGAAGTGCGCCACGAGCGGGCGAGGATAATTTCTAAATTGTTGAAAAACAAAAAAGAAGGTATGCCGACTCAACCAATCGTTGCTCAACAAATGAAATTATATCATTGCGACGACATGGAGGTGGAAAGTAGATAATCCTTTGCTCTTTACTTTTATTAATCATTTTCTAACCTGCCAATTTTTTTTATCGCTTACTAACATTTAAATAAAGTTAATGAATAATATTTTGATTCCCTGTTTATTCTTTTTCGCCGTCTCTTCTTTTGGACAACCGCCCGTGCCCGCTTTGGCCCAAAATCAGAAAATAGCTATTGTTCACGGAAAAGCGCATTTAGGAAATGGCAAGGTCATCGACGATTGCGTCATTGAGTTTGATAAAGGCAAACTTGTAAAAGTTTCGGCTTATAACGGCTCTTATTCGCCCGACCCTGCGACCAAAGTGATCGACGCAACGGGCAAACAGGTTTTCCCCGGATTAATAGCGACCAATACCCAGATCGGATTGGTTGAAATCGACGCCGCAAAAGCAACGCTGGACGATCGAGAAGTAGGCGAATATAATCCCTCGGTCAGAAGCGTAGTAGCTTATAATACAGATTCGTACGTAACGCCGACTTTGCGCAGCGCCGGGATTTTACTGGCGCAGGTGGTTCCGGAGGGCGGTACCGTTTCAGGCTCGTCAAGCGTAATGGAATTAGAAGGTTGGAACTGGGAAGACGCCGCCTATAAGATCGACGACGGAATACACATTCACTGGCCCGCTACTTTTCAGTTTCAGTTTACAGAAGACGGCCCGGGCGGCGTTAAGAAAAATGAAAATTATGGCAAACAGGTCGCCGAACTGACGACCTTTTTTAAAGAAGGTCAGGCTTACGCCCAAAAAGTTAAAAACACATCGGCTAAGAACCTCAAATTAGAAGCGCTTCGCCCGCTATTTGAAGAGAAAAGGAATTTATATATTCACGCCAACGGCGTTAAAGAAATAATGGAAGGCGTTCAAATGGCCGCCAAATTAGGTTTAAAAACGGTGATCATTGGCGGACTTCAAGCCTACCAAATTGCGTCCTTTTTAAAGGATAACAACGTTTCAGTAATTTTATTCGAACCGCATAGTCTGCCTTCTTTGGTTGACGACGACATTGACCAGCCCTTTAAAAATGCTGCTTTGCTCCAAAAAGCGGGCGTTTCTTATTGCATCAGTAAAAGCGGCGGAGCGGAAGCGGTGCCGCGTCAACGCAATCTGGCTTTTCAGGCCGGGCAATGCGTCGCATTTGGTCTGGATTACGAAACGGCTCTTTCAGGAATAACGCTGAACGCTGCGAAAATTTTAGGAATAGACGCAACGGTCGGTTCCATTGAAGAAGGCAAGGACGCCACCCTGTTGATTTGCGAAGGCGATTTATTGGATATGCGGTCCAGCACAGTGGAACGCGCTTTTATCCGCGGAAAAGATATAGATTTAGATAATAAACAAAAGCAACTTTATAGGAAGTTTAAAAAGAAATACGAAAAATAAATATTACCGTACCTTTTTTGTATTCACTTTGCAATTATGAAGAATCTTGTCGTTATACTTTCTTTCTTGATTCCGTTGAATGCGCAATGCCAGACTGATTTTTTTAAAAACCGGACTTTTTCTGAGGCTGATTCTTTAAGGGGCGCTTTACGACCAGAAAGAACCTGCTTCGACGTCACTTTTTATGATTTACATATTACGGTAGATACCCTAACCAAGGCCATTAATGGTTATAACGATATTTATTTTACCACAGTAACTGATTTTACGCGGCTGCAAATTGATCTTTTTGTCAATATGGCCATTGACAGCGTACTATTTAAAGGAAGCGTTCTGAAATATGAAAGAATATTTAATGCCGTTTTTATCCAGTTCCCGGAAAAAATAAAAGCCGGAGACAAGGAACATTTCAAGGTTTATTATCATGGCAAACCGCCCGAAGCGCTTAACCCGCCCTGGGAAGGAGGCTTTACTTGGCGAAAAGACGACCGTCAGAATTGGTGGATCGCCGTTACCTGCGAGGGCTTGGGAGCCAGCGTATGGTGGCCCAACAAAGATTACTTGGGCGACGAACCGGACAGCATGGCTATTAATTTTACGATCCCCAATGGATACGATTGCGTTTCTAACGGACGGCTCCGATCAAAAGAGCGCCAAAACGATGGAAATACCGCCTTTCATTGGTTTGTCTCCTACCCTATTAACAATTACGACGTCACGCTGAGCATAGGAGTTTACGCTCATTTTTCGGACGTCTATACCAGTAGAGACGGCGACGCGCTGTCGCTTGACTATTTTGTATTGCCGGAAAATCTTGTTAAAGCGAAAGAACATTTTAAGCAGGTAAAAACCATGCTCGCCTGTTACGAAAAATATTTAGGAAAATACCCTTTCTGGCGCGACGGCTATAAACTTATTGAAACGCCCCATCTCGGGATGGAACATCAAAGCGCAATCGCTTACGGAAATAAATACATGCGCGGCTATCTGGGAGGAAGGATTCCCAACGATATGAACTGGGATTTTATCATCATCCATGAATCTGGCCATGAATATTTTGGCAATGCCGTTAGTTGCCGCGACCACGCAGATATGTGGCTGCACGAAGGATTTACTACTTACCTCGAATCGCTTTTTGTGGAATACACCATGAGTTATGTGGACGCGCAACGATATTTAGTCTATCAAAAAAGGTTTTTTTCCTATAACGAACCAATCGTTGGTCCGCGCGACGTTAATTACGATCCGACTAGTGATATTTACTTTAAAGGCTCGTGGATATTACATACGTTAAGAAGCGCTATTAACGACGACGCAGTCTGGTTTGATCTTTTGAAATCTTTTTATCAAAAATATAAATATAAAAATATTGACACTGTTGATTTTATTGATTTTGTGAATGCATTTACCCATAAGGACTATGCCGCATTTTTCAAAGAATATCTATATTATGTGAAAATACCTACGTTGTTGTACCGTAGTCATTCGCAGGGATCAGATCTGATCGTTGAATATCAATGGGACGCCGAGGTTAAAGCGTTTAATATGCCGGTAAAAGCAGGCAAAAAAGAGGACTACCATGTTTTAAAACCGGTTGTCGGGGAATGGAAACAGGAGGTTTTTAAAAATATGTCCGCTGCACAATTCAACGTGGCGACTGAATTATTCTTGGTTGAAGTTACGAAAACAGAGTGAAAACCAAAAGGCAAGCTAAAAATATATGAAGAAAATTCTGGTTGCCAATAGGGGCGAAATTGCGCTCCGCGTGATGCGCACGGCCCGAAAAATGGGAATTAAAACAGTCGCGGTTTACTCCGAAGCGGATCGGAAATCGCCGCACGTTCTTTTTGCCGACGAAGCCGTATGCCTGGGACCCGGTCCATCTTCCCAATCCTATTTATTAAGCGATAAAATAATCGAGACAGCTAAACATCTTTCGGTCGACGCCATTCATCCCGGTTATGGATTTCTAAGTGAGAATGCTCATTTTGCGCAAAAAGTGGTTGATAACGGGATCATTTTTATCGGGCCCTCGCCTTACTCTATAGAAATGATGGGGAACAAACTGTCGGCAAAAGCCGCAGTTAAAAATTATCATATTCCGATGGTTCCCGGCGTGGAAGAAGCTATTTCAGATATTCCCGAGGCCAAAAAAATTGCCGCAGAGGTCGGTTACCCGATTCTCATTAAAGCCGCCGCAGGCGGCGGCGGCAAAGGAATGCGGGTAGTGGAAAAAGAAAGCGAATTTGAAGAGCAAATGGACCGCGCGATTAGCGAAGCGGTTTCAGCTTTTGGCGACGGCGCCGTCTTTATAGAAAAATACGTTTCCTCTCCGCGTCATATAGAAATTCAGGTGCTTGCCGACCGCTATGGCCATACGGTTTCCCTTTTCGAGCGGGAATGCAGCATTCAGCGCCGCCATCAAAAAATACTGGAAGAAGCCCCTTCCAGCATTTTGACGCCCTCCATTCGCGAAGCGATGGGAAAAGACGCCGTTAGAGTGGCGCAAGCCTGTAAATATGAAGGCGCCGGAACCGTCGAGTTTTTGATGGACGACCGGATGAACTATTATTTTCTTGAAATGAATACCCGCCTACAGGTTGAACATCCGGTGACGGAATGGATTACCGGCCTGGATCTGGTGGAACAACAAATCAATATAGCGCGAGGCGAACGGTTACCGTTTGAACAAAAAGATTTGAAAATTCAGGGACATGCTATTGAATTACGCGTCAGCGCCGAGGATCCAAAAAATAACTTTCTCCCCAGCGTCGGAACGCTTGAACGATATCGCCCGCCCTATGCGCAATCAAATGTGCGGGTGGATGACGGATATTCAGAAGGCATGGAAATTCCGATCTATTACGATCCCATGATTGCAAAACTTATCGCTTTTGGGGTTAACCGCGCCGAAGCTATTCAACGCCTGATTGAAGCGATAGACCAGTTTGAAATAGAAGGCGTAGCAAATACCTTGGAATTTGGCAAATTTGTTCTCCGGCATCCGGCCTTTACTTCAGGCCATTTTGACACTCATTTTGTAAACAGATATTTTAATCCCGATGCGCTTCAGGTCAACGAGGAAGAGAAATTAGCCGCAACGCTGGCTGTCCGTTTTTATTTACAACACAAGAAAAAACTGGTCGTCCCTGCGTCCAGAGCAACGGAATGGCTTCGTCAAAGATAGTTATCCACCAAGTATCTCTTTACCGTACTTACCGGGCATAATTCAAAATTTCTGCGGTTAATCCGGTCCAACCGGTTTGATGGCTAGCTCCCACTCCCCTGCCTGTATTTCCGTCAAAATATTCGTAAAACAAAATAAGCGACCGGAAATGCGGGTCTATTTGATATTCAGGATATTGGGCGTGAAGCGCTCTGGAACCGTCGTCTTTTATTAAAAAGATTGTTGAGAAACGTTTGGCGAGCAATTCGGCTACTTCTTTGAGCGTCGTTTCTTCCTTGCCCGACCCGACCGGGTATTCCACTTTAAAATCGTCTGAATAATAATTATAAAATTTTAGAATAGAAGCGATCAGGAGATAATTGACGGGTGCCCAGATAGGACCGCGCCAATTAGAGTTCCCGCCAAAAAGTCCCGAATCTGATTCTGCGGGCGCGTATTTTACCTCGTATTTTCTTCCGTTTATCTCCAGTGAATACGGATTCTGTTCGTAAACCTTTGATAAAGAACGCACGCCGTAATCGGACAAAAATTCATTTTCATCTAATATTCTTTTCAAAAGCATTTTTATCCGGTGCCCTCGCAGTAATGAAAGCAGGGTTTTTCCGTCGTCGCCTTTTATATGCCATCGGGAAACCTGCATCGCCTTTTCAGGATTATCGACGATAAATTTTTCTACCCGGTCTTTAAATTCTGGCAAGTTGCCCAGTAATTTTTCATCGAGGACTTCAACTGCGCATAAAGGAATTAGCCCCACTACTGAGCGTATCTTCAATGGAAAACAACTATTATCGGGCAAATGTAACCGGTCGTAAAAAAAACCGTCGTTTTCGTCCCACAAGTTGACTTCATTGGTTCCGAAAGACGCCATGGAATAAGCGATCTTCAAAAAATATTCAAAATAATCCGCTGCGACGGATTCATAATGAAAATGGTGAAGGGCAAGTTCGGTAGAAATTTTCAACATATTCAGGCAAAACATAGCCATCCAGGCAGTTCCGTCGGATTGTTCCAGGTACCCGCCGGTAGGCAACTCGGCGCTTCTGTCGAAAACGCTGATGTTATCCAGACCCAGAAATCCCCCTTCAAAAATGCTGTTTCCCCCTATATCTTTTTGGTTTTTCCACCAATCCAGGTAATTATGTAAATATTCAAACGCCTTCTTTAAAAATTCCGCGTCTGACCTTCCCGTTTTTTGCCGCTCCGTTTCATATATTCTGAGCGCGGCCATGGCCTGAACGGGCGGGTTGACGTCTCCAAAACTCCATTCGTAAGCCGGGATTTGACCGGAAGGGTGTTGATAACGGGGAAGTAGAAGCAACAACAATTGTTCTTTTGCAAAATCAATATCGACCTGCGCCAGCACAATTGTATGATAACTTAAATCCCAGGCGGCAAACCACGGATATTCCCATTTATCGGGCATCGAAATAATATCCGCCGCTTTTAAGTGGCGCCAGTCGCTATTTCTACCGTTTTGCCGTTCCGGCGGCGGAGGAGGTTGGCCCGGGTCGCCGTCAAGCCATTGATCGACGTCGTAAAAATATAACTGCTTGCTCCATAACATGCCCGCAAAAGCCTGCCTTTGTATCATGCGGACTTCATCAGTAGCCGTTTTACCTATAGCTTCCCTATAAAACTGATCGGCCTCTTGGAGTCTGGATTTAATAATCTGATCGAAATCGCTAAAAGGATCGGCGTTATTATTTTTTGTAAGCCTTAAACACACTACGGCGCTTTGGCCGCCATCAATTTGCAAACGATAATAGGCCGCCGCTTTTGTACCGGTTTTATTTGAATTAATTGCGTCTTTGTTTCCATGAACAATATACTCATTTAAACCGTCCTTACAAAAGGCGGAATGGTTGGGCGCTCCGTATAATTTCTGGTAATTGGTTTCGTTATCGCAAAATAAAATATCCTGCGGCGCGTCAAAATAAACATTGTACAAATTATTTTCAGTAGCGTCAATAGAGAGGCCGCTCTGATTCCGTTGAATGACTCCTTTTTCGCCGCCGAAGTTCCATAAATTACGCAGCCAAACCGTCGGTAGAATTATTAATGCGGAACTATCAGCGCCGCGGTTAAACGCCTCAATCCTAACAAGAATGTCTTCCTCGCCGGCTTTTGCAAATTCTATAAATACGTCGAAATAACGTCCGTCGTTAAATACGCCGGTATCCAATATTTCATATTCAGGCGCTTCTTTACCCCGCCCTTTGTTTACCTCGACCAGTTCTTTATAAGGAAACGCTTGATGTGGATATTTGTACAAGTATTTCATATAGGAATGCGTCGGCGTATTATCTAAGTAGTAATACAATTCTTTAACGTCCTCTCCATGATTTCCTTCGTTTCCAGTTAGGCCAAATAACCGTTCTTTCAAAATTGGATCTTTTTCATTCCAAAGCGCTAGCGCAAAACAAAGACGCTGTTGATCGTCGCAAATTCCTCCGATTCCTTCTTCTCCCCAACGGAAGGCTTTGCTCCGCGCCATATCGTGGGAAATAAATTCCCAGGCCGTTCCGCCGGGACTATAATCTTCGCGCACTGTCCCCCACTGACGTTCGGTCAGATAAGGTCCCCACTTTTTCCAGGCCGGGTCTGATAATCTATCGCTTTCTGTCATATTATAGGATTAAAAATAGCGCCTTTAAGTTGCAAAATGTTAAATAAACGATGGCTTTCGTGAAGCAGGAAAAACTCTATCCAATTGTGGATGTTTAACCTGGTAGCTATTGCATTGTTGCCCTGAATCATGTAAATTTACTAACAAAATAAAAAAATAATTATTCTCGTTTTAATGTTTAAAGTCAAAAGTAGCTATTTTCGTGTTTTATTTTAAACAGCATTGTTTTATTAAATCATAAACTTATGAAACCTATAATTCTTCTATCTTTTTTTACGCTCATTTTTTTATCTGTTGGCGCGCAGGACGTTTATATAAAATATGATCCGGCCTATTTTAATAAACTGGAATACCGGTTTATTGAAAATAATTCAGATATAAGTTATTCTTCTTACAGGTTTAATAAGAATGCTAATGAGAAAATTTTCTTTGAAACGGGTCTGGAGAATAATATCGTTAAACAATCTCTGCCTGGAAATTTGATCAACGTATTGGACGTGACTTTTGATCAAAACGATGTAGCGGCCATTAATAAAGGCGATAAAAAAGTCTATCTGGTAAAACAAGTCAACAGCGGATATATCATTTTGCCGGTCGGAAACGCTGAATATATGTATTATGCCGATAATTTATTGGCCTATGAAGGTACGGACTACGCCTTACAGGCAGATTTTAATACCGCGCTTCCGGAAAATTTAGCGATCGAGACCAGCCGGTCGGCCGTCTTCTATGGAGGTAGCGAACCGGTTTTTAATTCAACCGCTTACATTTTTCACCGGAGCCCGCTCGATCATACCTGTAAACTTTCCTCGGTATTGACTATACTTCCACAAATCGGTCTTTTAAAAGAGCAAGTGGGCGACAGTAGTAAATTTCAATTATACGCAGTCGACGGCATGAATGTCGAAAATTTCCTCCAGGGCGGAAGCGCAGTTTATACGCAGCCGTCTAACACAATCAACAGACTGCCGATAGCCACAACTGAATCAGTTATTACCCGCGAAATCCCGGATACGTATAGTACGACAACCTCCCAATCAGACCAAAGTTCTTATCAAAATTCCCCAACGATTACTAACCCTTGCGCAGGCAAGGAGTTCTATGAAGGCCAGTATCTAGTGCAGCCGGGAGATAATTTATATACCATTTCCCGGATGTATAAACTGACTTTAGCGCAGTTAAGAAGTTGGAACGATCTTCAGGAAAATGACATCCTTTATCCATGCAGCGTTTTAAATTTGACCAATCCAAATCCGCCGGAAGATAAAACGACAGTTATGGAGTCTAAAAGCGTTCCTTTGCCTTCTACCTATAGTACGACGACTAAATCGCCGTCCGCTTCTTCTCCATGCTCTAATATGGCTCGCGACGGAGAACATATTGTACAATATGGCGAATCGCTCTCTTCCATCGGCAGACAACATGGAATATCAGTTAGCGCTTTAAGAAAATGGAACGATTTTCAATTAAAAAACGACGCCATTTTTCCATGCCAGCGCTTATTGGTGGTAAACCCAAATGCGGAGTCTTCGTTGGCCTCTAAAGGGATAAAAGAAAAAACAGCTTTTGTTACGAGCGTTAAATCGACTGAAGTTCGCCATCCTGAGGCTTCCAAATATACCAATCGCGCGCCGGCTAAAATAAGGTTAGCCGCTCGTTATTCCTCCAAAGATTTAACCCCTAAAAGTATTTCTACTAAAGGAACGTCTGTTTTTGTAAAAAACGGTATTGATCTGCATGTAGTCAAAAAAGGAGAAACCGTTAATTCTTTAGCTTCCGAATTCAGCCTGACTGAGACCCGTTTTAAAAGTTTAAATAAAATCGGAAAAGGAGAGTCCCTGCGCGTCGGTCAGGTAGTGCATACAAAAGATTGTTCCTGTAATACTACCGCCTCAATTCCGGTCAAAACGGCCCAAACTAATTTGACCCGGACAACGCCAAAAACCTATAGTTACATTACCGCAAAACCAGACGACGGATCTCTAACCAGTAAAAGCGTGGATAGAAAATATACGACGAAATATCATGTCGTCCAGGAAAATGAAAGCCTGGAGTCTATCTCCGATAAATATAATATTCCTGTCGAACGCTTAAGGAAAATTAATAATCTTGATAAGAACGAAATAATTCTTCCTAATCAGTTATTAGTACTGGATCTATAGAATTAAATTATTCTGTTAAACAAAAAGCCTTCTATCGTTCAATAGAAGGCTTTTTGTTTAATTTCAGATACCGAACTCATGCCTCAAATAATGTCCAGCCTGTTGAATTCTTTCACTATTAATCCCTTGAAGTTTAAAATATATGGACGACATTTCTTTTAAACGGCGCTCATATATGTTGAATAATTCCCAACGATCTGCGGGATTTTCCCTTAAAGGATCGTATTCCCATACCATTTCAGGACAGCATAAAAAATACATATCATAAATTCTTTTTTCCAATTGCCGGGTAATAAAAGGATCTATGCGACCGTATTTATGCTTACCCCAAATTTCGACGGTTAGCAAATTTGTATCAAAAAATAAGAGCGGGGCGTCGGCACTCTGAATACATTTATCTTCCAATGCGATTTGACCCGCCGCGATCTTAACTAAATCATCTTCCCCATACTGTCCTTTCTGGAGCGTTAAATAATCTCTTGCAAACTCCGGAACCCAACGGGCATGCATATAATCCGCTAACGAAGCGGCAAGCGTAGTTTTACCTGATGATTCAGGCCCGGTTAAAACAATTTTAAGCAAATCGGTCATAAAAAATAAGGATAGTTAAATTGCAATCGTCATTTTACGCAATATCTATAAACAAATAAGTTCAAATATTCGTTTTAAAACTCGAAACGAAGGCGATGTAATCATTAAACGGACTTAAAACATCGGTAGCGCCGGCGTTTATTTTTAGACTATGGTTTTTCAAAATATGGGTCCTGAAATAAAAATATTATAGTTTTTCACAATTATTAATTTATAAGCTAACGGCAAACGGCTAATAGCTTCCAGCTATTTATATGCATACCCTGGAACCATTTTATCGATGGCGTGAAAAATATGCCCCTGAAGACGACGAGCTTTCCCCATTTTACGGGAGGACCTACAACGATTCTCAACTTTCTCAACACATTTATAATTACTATATCCATCCGCGCTGGGATGATTTCGGTTCATCTACACTTTATACAAAGGTTTTACAGGCAGACTATGAGCAGGGATACGCTATTTTAGAAATGCTGGGCGAATGGAACGATACGCTTTACAACGACGTCGAATATTTAAAAAGAGCAGTGGTTGACCGGTTTATAGAGACCGGTATTAGTAAATTTATATTGATCTGCGAAAATGTACTGAATTTTCACGGTTCCGACGACTCGTATTATGAAGAATGGTCGGAAGAATTAGGAGGAGGATGGATTTGCCTGGTCAATGCTTACGACCATGTAATTGAAGAGCTGGAACATATGCGTTTACAGTATTATATCCATTTTGGGAAAAAATACAATGGCATATCCTGGAGACCGCATACGCCGGAATATCTTTTTGAAGTGGTCGAAAACCTGGTATATACAGGAACGAAGGAAATTGGTTCATAGGCCAATTTCCCTGGCGTTCATCGCGTTTATTTTTTTGCTTCCCGACCATAAGTTTCCGTCAATATAATTCTTTTATCTGCCTGTTCTTTTTTCTGAAGGAATAGCGCCTCATAATACGATCCTTCTATCCATTTATTTAAGAAATCGTCGTAATTCTTACTACCCGGATTACCCGATTCTCCGCCCGGAAAGACTACCCAGGCTTTAGGCGTTTCGGACATTTGAACAATCATTCTCCAAGACGGCCCATGTCCCGGCTTAATAGCATTAATAGATTTTGCACTTCCGCCTACATCCAGGTGAGAGCGGCTAAACGCGGGAATAGAAAGTAAATGGTTGATCTTAGTATCTTTATATTTTGCCCAATCAAGCGCAGGATTCAAAACTTTTATTTTTGCATATTCGGAGCACATTTTTTTGAAAGAAATCGTGGCCATATCGCGGGCCGTCTCTCTGGCGGGCGTTGAAATGTCGTCAAAATAAATATTATTAGGATCGTCCCTCAACAAAAATACCGTTCTCCAGGTAGCGGGTTTCAAGATTTCGTCTTTCCCCTTGCGCGTTAAGATTTCATCCCAGGTAGCCGTATAAAAGGCCTTATACCACTCTTCAAAAAGTACCGGGGCGATTTTATCTTTATCATAAATCATATTCCAGGGTTTCAACTGATCCAACAGCGTTTTTTCCGGTACGGAAAGGGATGCGCTATCCAAGTTTTTTATCAACAAAGGAAGGGCTTCGGCGGCAAAAAGGCTTGAATTATCGTTTTGCATTTTCATCATATCTTCAATACGAATGGAGTCCATTTTCTCCAATTTATTGTTGATGATCCTGTTTCGATAAGATTCAAAATTCTCGCTGTTGTAATAGTACGGATAACTGGGATCAGTCAATTGTTGGTTGGCGGATGAAATAAAACCGCGGGCAGGATTTCTGTATTGAGGATTCTGATCTCGCGGTACAAATCCTTTCCAGGCGTTGGCAGATTTGCTGCCATCCTGTACGAATCTTCCCTGTTCTTTTTCTTTAATCGGGAGTAAACCGTTTACTTGCAGTCCAATATCTCCGTCTGTACAGGCGAACGCAAAATTTTGAGAAGGCAAATTATAGGTTTTAAGGGCTTCTTTAAATTCCTGCCAGTTTTTGGCTTTATTGACATTCACAAAAGCGCTCAGTTCATGCGGATCCGATTCGTCGTGACCCAGCCAGCGCAAGGCCATATCATGGCGCCCGATCGAATCGTTCGTATAAACGACCGGCCCCCAAACGGTATATTTAACCGTATCATATACCAATCCTTTATCTTTAATTAGAAAAGGTTCTATTTTCAACTCGGCTTTTATATAAGCGCCGTCTAATAAATAGGACTCTTTCTTTGCGTCTTTCCATTGTATGGCGTACCAGTCCGCGACGTCGAAACCTGAATTAGTCTGTGTCCATGCGATATGATTATTAAAACCGATGATGACCATAGGGATACCGGGCAGGGAAACGCCGTATACATTTATATCGGGCGTGGTAATTTGAAGTTCGTACCAAATAGAAGGAAGGCTCAAACCCAGGTGCGGGTCGCCGCATAAAATCGGATATTTATCTTTGGTTTTGTTTTTAGCGACCGCCCAGTTATTGCTTCCGTTGCTTGGATCAGGTTTTTCAAGAGTATTGAACTGAAGACCCGATTTTATCTCTTCTATTCCTAAAAAACTTAACGAACCATCGTTTTTAGGGACTTTTTTCGGGTTAACGGAAGCGGTGGTCCATAGAGTTCCTTTCGGCACGATGGGGGATTGCTCTTTAAAAAACTCGGGATATAGAAAATCAAAGTCTTTACCGAATAATAATTTAGCGTTGGTCGCTTCCAGGTCATAATCTCCCCCCGCCAGATCATTAGCCATGGCTTTTGAAAACAAAGCGGTTTTTAGCGCCGTCCAGGGTTCGGGTTTAACGCCTAAAAGTTTATACTCAATTGGATAATCCGTCGGCTTCATAGAAGCAATATAATCATTAACGCCTGCTACGTAGCTTTCAAGAACGGCGAAAGTAGCGGGGTCTTTTTGCCAACCTTTTACAGCATTCTCAGCGGCCCAAAGCAACCCTTTCCTTCGCGTTAATTTATCAATTTCTAAAATCGAGACGGCGGAAGGTTTTCCGTTTACCGTTCTGATTAGGCTCTCCCCAAGAAATTCAGTAAGCCTTCCCGCAGTAGCGCGCGTAATAAAATCCATTTGAAACAGACGATTCTGGGCGTGTAACCGACCCTGAACATATACTGCGTCTTTTAAGTTATCCGCAAAAATATGGGGAACCATGCGATCATCGTATTTTACTGTGACGCTTCCCTGTAAACCGTTCACAGTAACCGTTTGCGAAGGCGATTTAAGCGAAAATAAATCTCCATTGCGCCAGAATCCGCTGAACGGATTAAGCAACGATCCAACTGCGGGAAGCGGCGCCCCTTTAATATTCCAAGACCTGTTCAAAGAATAGGTTAATCCGGCAGTTAAAATAAATGCGGCAAGGAATTTAAATATTCGCATGGTTAAAGAATTTAGGAGAACAAATTTAAAGCTAGAAAAGGTAGAAGTTTTAATACTGTAAAAATACAAAAAGCAGCGTTAGTTGGAGATCCTTAACAATAAATAAAGAAAATTCTATGTATTTATATTATTTTTTCACTTTATAAATCAATATTTTGATTTTTAAATAAAGGTTTATACATTTGCTCGAAATCCAAATGTTATAACAAATTAAGTCTTAAAACTTGGTAACTCTTAACTTAAATCACTGGTTCTTTACGCTCTTTTATTGTAGACCGTGACTTTAATTTAATTGACAGTCAAATAAAGTATGCTCATTTTATATTTCAGACGAAGATAAAAAAGTAGTTTTTGTGTTTATTTGTTTGGGTTAGAAGCCTTTGCTAAAAAGCAGAGGCTTTCTTTTTTTGAGTTATGAGTTATGAAGTCGAGATATTTTAACCCAAAAAGTTTATAAAATTAAAGCCGGAAAATATGGTCGTTTTCCGGCTTTAGCTTTAAATTATATCTAATATAAAAATAAAATTAATCCTTTACGCAATTATTTCATATTCAATAAACTATAATTTACATTTTATGCAAATAATGGATTGAAAACCAGCAAAAGCGCTTAAACGCCAGGCTACTACCTCTTGCGGCTATCCAATTGTTCGACCTTCTCCCAAGCTGAATATAATCTGAGTGGGTTGTCAGATATGAAGCAGACACGACTCATCTACGGCTTATATATGACTTAAAGGCGACTCAAGGGTTAGACGAAAACGGATGATTAATAAATATAAACGGACGTCAAAATAGGAATTTATGTGCTGAAAGGGGCTTCGCTTCCGTTGTATCCAATTCTGATTTTCAAGTCTATCGTCCAGCGGAATTTGGGGTTTTTCAACCCATTATTCGCCTTAATAACTTATAATTCATCTTTTTACCTAATCAAAGTCACTTCACCGCTCTCTACTTTTGTGCTGCCGTCCGGCAGTAGTAGTTTAATAATATATACGTACACGTCGGACGCCAGTTCGGCGCCGTCGGGCAGACCGCCTTTCTTGCCGTTCCAACCCGCGTTCCCTGTATTCAGTTTATTGACGTCCGTTTCTTCATATACAGGCTGTCCCCAACGGTCGTATATCTGGAAAGATTGTAGTTTTATATTACCTTTCCATAACCTGGGATGCGCTTCGGAGCTTGTTGGATCAAACGGTGGCCTGCTATCAAAAATGATCCTGAACGAATCGTTCATATTATCCCCGTTCGGCGTAAAAGCGTTTGGAATTTGGTAACTTGGAACCCGGTAAACGATGGTTAGCGAAGTGTCTTTTTTACAACCCGTAGCGGAAGTAACCGAGAGCGTTACCTGGTTTTTATCAGTTAACGTATTTAAAGTAATGGAAGGCCCGGCGCCGGCAGATTGTCCGTTGTTGGTCCAAACATAGGTCGGAGTGGTAAAAGTTCCTGTCAAAACGGCGTTCAGCGTGATTGGCGTTCCCTGCTCGACCAATTTTGTCCCGAAAGTATCCGGGCTAATCCTTAAAAAGAATCCGGGAGCGATTTGAACGTTAACAGTTTTGGTTAATGCAGGCTTACATCCAACGTCGTAAACGACCGTATAAGTATACGAACCCGGAGCAGGATTAATGGTTATTGACGCCGTCTGTTGACCGTTACTCCATAAATATCTTCCGGAAACGTTAGAGGTTGCCGTTGCAGTCAGGGTGACCGGCGTTCCGGCGCATGCGCTAACGTCCGGGCTAACCGTCAGACTTGCCGTAGCGACCTGAATATTTGTGGTAGCCGTAGAAACGCAGCCGACGCTGTCTTTCGCCGTGACCATATAAGTTCCCGGGGCGTTAGAATTCACAATTGGAGCGCCTTTTGAACTCATAAATCCATTCGGCCCCGTCCAGGTATA
>JBBRMZ010000092.1:0-17839 GCA_038230555.1 Chitinophagales bacterium | reverse complement strand
TCCGCATACCCACCACGTGGAAAACGTCGCTTTACTGGAATTCAGGAAATAAGAAGCCGATCAATTAAAATGTAACCTATAAAAAATTTAAGAAATTTTATTTGACGCCTTAGCGTTAATCCATTAATTTGGCGTCAACAAATCGCGCGTTTTAGACGTTTTAGAAGCGTCCAACAATTGGGGCCGCTCCGCATATTGTATTTAAGATAATTTTCAGATCAATGCCCTTTCAGCCTACTCTGTTCCATTCGCGCATTTATCGGGACTTCAAAGGAATTGAAGCGTCAGAGCACAAGCATATCATTCGTTTTTACGAAAGGTATGAACAGAAAATTCTGGCGTTAGAGTTTGAAGAATATTTTGAAATGGCGCTCCGCTATGCCAACGCGCTGTTTGAAGCAGGCGAGTACAAAAAACATTTAAAGATAGCGGATCATATCATTGAAACTTCCATTCTCCAGAATATTCAGACGGTCGACGGTCAGGAAATTTACCGGTCGACCCTGTTTAAAAAAGCGGCCTCTTATTATAATATTTTGGCGTATCAACACGCGACTCATATCCTTTGCGAACTCGTTAAAATGGAACCAGATAACGAAATCAATGCGCGGTTTTTGGAAAAATGTATGGAGCGTCAAAATCCGCAGTTGCTTCAATACTCCAAAGCGGGCAGCATTTTCCTGCTCCTGATCGCCGCCCTGACCGTTTGCGTCGAACTGCTCTTCGTCCGTCATTTCTATCCGCAGTATCTCCGGAATGTAGAGCTTTTCCGCAATATCCTTTTCCTTTCCGGCTGTCTTAATCTTGTGCAGGGCAAAATCATGCACTACTGGTTTGTCCGGCGGAAAGTTCATAAACTGGTCAGAATCGCCAAGACCAATAAAATATCAGGCGCTGAAGCCTGGGCCTCCTCCGACGCCGGTTATTAATCTGCACATTTGCCGCATCGGAAACAAAAAAGGCGCGTTAATAAACGCGCCTTTTTTGCATAAGTAGCTATTAGCCGTTAGCTATTAGCTTTCAATTCATTGACTATGAACAAATTATAAAAATCATTACCGTGTTTATTTTTATGTAGATACTTACTTATTTTACCTAAGCAAGTAAATCTGGTTGAAAACCGCCTACCGAAGCCCAAGTTTCATGCCAATCTGCACCCGGACTTCCTGGGTCGCCAGCACCCGAACCGGAACGCTTCCGTTCAGCGCGGTCGAATAATAATAGTGGATCCATAATTTTGCGGCGTCGGCTACGCGCTGAAAACGAGCGTAGTCAATGGTCGTATAGCTAATTTGCCGCGTCGGCGTAGTCGCGTTTCCGTTGGCATCGACGGCGGCAGATTTCAATACCAACTGAGGCGACACGTAGAGCGAATCCAGTATTTTTCCCTGGCCGTTCGCAAAATATCCCTGCACGGCTATGTCCACCGGCATGGCGTTATCGGCTATGATCTTCAATTCCACATGGTCGACGTTCTTTTTGTATTGACTAAAATCAATCGCCACGGTATCCGCGCCTTCAAAACCCTGGGCCTTACCGTACACAGGCAGGTCTAAATAAGCGTGCAATTTAAAGGCGCTGGAATCGGTCAGAAAGCCGGTCGTTTTTGTACTCCCGTTTGGATTCATCACCGCGTCGATCTTGTAAGCGATCGCAACCGGATTAGACGCCAGCACGTCGGGCAAATTGGAATTGGCGGCATTGAGCACGAACGTCGTCGTTTTCGATTGTCCTACTTCAGAAAGCGCCGGGTAAGCGACGTCGACGCCTTTTTGTAAAGCGGGACTAATGATCGGAGTCGCTTTACCGTCTGCGGAAATGGCATTGGCATAATTCTCCGTCGCGCGTACCGGCACCCCGAACGAGTTTTCCAGGGCCAATGTCAGGCGCGGATCCTGGAAGCGGATATTTCCTTTCCAGTTTTGGAAGAAATTGATCCTGATCGTATCCTGCGGGATATCAAACGTATTGTTCCCTAAATACCCCTGCGCGTACTGCAACTGGAAGTTTTTTAAAGAGATCAGCGCGCCGCACAATGCGCAACCGTTTTTCTTTAAACTTACCCGGGTCCCGTCCGGCCGGCGGGCGTCGTATTTAACGAAAATAGAATCCTTGTAGGGTTGCAGCCGGTATCCGCCGACATCCAGCGAATCGGTTTTCAGCGAATTGGGCGCCAGCGAAAAGGTAGTTTGAAAAGCCGCGCCGTTCTTTAGCAATTGCGGGATGGTCAGCTTTACGCTTAGGGTTTGCGTTTCGCCGCTTTGAAAATAATAAGTCAGCAGGCCCGATTTCAAATTGGCAAAGTCAATTTGCACCCCGTTGGGTATATTAAACGGCAACGCGAATACGGTATCCAATACCGGCAGGAGCGCGTTTTGATAACCCGCCAAAATATCGAGCGTACTTCTGCCAATAAAATTGCCTTCGTAATGCAACGTAAGCCCGCCGTCGGCGCCAATTTGTATAAAAGCGCTGTTATCCAGGCCCGCTAAGATGGTTTGCAGCGAAGTTTTGCTATCCGCCAGCGGAATAGCGTATTCTGCGTTATGCGGGGCGAGGTTAAAATCGTCAATGGGAATTAATTTTCCGCAGGAAAGCGCGAACAGGACGGTAAAAATTAGAAAAGTAATAAAAAAGGTAGTTTTAAATTTCATGCTTGCACCGATTTTTAAAATAGGCAGGTATTAAATGGTAAACGACGCTGAGAGCCGATCCGCAGCCTTCGTCTATCGCTAAAACGTAGAAGGCACTTTAAAATTGGTTCTGCGACCATTTTTGTAAGGTCAGCAACCAAATGGTCATTTTTTGCGCGTACCTGTTCTGTCCAACGATACCTATTTTACGCCTCCGGGTATTTGTTCCACCCATCCCTGAAGATGAAGTTTAACAATCTTTGGGGATCCGTTGGTATATACCGTAATTTCCGGCTTTTGCGGGCCTACTTTATTTTTCGCCGTGTATTTTACGAGGATGACGCCTTTTTTTCCGGCTTCAATCGGATCGGCGGGAACCGTCGGGAGCGTGCAGCCGCAGGATCCCCGAGCTTCCAAAACAACCAGCGGCGCGGCGCCGGTATTCGTAAAGGTGAATTTCTTTTCTATGACCGCGTCCTCTTTTATCGTCCCAAAATCAATAAGCAGCGTATCGAACCGGATGCGGGCATACGCTACCGCAGTTCTTTTTTTTACGAAGGTTTTTCCCCCTGTTTTAATTGCTTTACCCGCCTGAATCGTATTCTGTCCTTCGAGGCACGACGTCAACAATAAAAAAATAAAAAGGACGGCTAATTTATATGGGTTCATGTTTCAAAGTTAACAAATACAGGCGTCTGAACAGAAATTTACCAAACGACAGGCGCTTATTTATGAAATAATACCTGCGTTATATAGACGGCAGATAGTCAAAAGGTTACTTATAATATTGCGCGGCAGCCACGCCTTTAAAATTTACTTAAAAATTAAATAACTATTATATAATATTAAAGAAAGCATTATTTTTGCCGGATGATCTCCAAGACTTTTAAAATGCTGATTTTAAAAACCGTTTAATGAAATAGAACCAGCGCTGAAATAACGCCCGGATTTGAACCATTGACGCAGTTTTAAAGTTGATGTTATCTGAGACAATTTCGACCCGTTCGACGGGCTAAAAACAAATGCTAAATTATAATCCAATGACCGAAGCGCTGCCTTTTAATAAACACAAATCCCTTCTTGAGACCTTTCAATCCGATCCAATTCATGTTCAACGATATACTTTAAAAAATGGGCTTCAGTTGTTCATGAGCGTCAATCGCGCAGAACCGCGCGTTTTTACCAATATTGCCGTTCGCGCCGGATCCAAACAGGACCCGTCGGAAACAACCGGTTTGGCTCATTATCTGGAGCACATGATGTTTAAAGGCTCAAGCCAAATAGGCGCCCTTGACTGGCATAGAGAAAGCGCGCTGCTAAAAAAAATCTCCGACCTCTACGAACGCCGGCGGCTCGAAACCGATCCCGCTGTCCGCGCCTCCATTTATAAAGAAATCGATCAGATTTCCGCCGAAGCGGCTACGCTGGTCGCCGCTAACGAATATGATAAACTTGCGGGTTCGCTCGGCGCGCGTGCAACCAACGCCTACACTTCCAACGATCAGACGGTTTACGTCAACGACGTGCCGTCGAACGAACTGGAGCGATGGATGCAGTTGGAATCCGAGCGTTTCAAAATGGTTGTATTGCGACTTTTTCATACCGAATTGGAAACCGTTTTTGAAGAGTTTAATATTTCGCAGGACGTCGATCAGCGAAAAGCGTTTGCCGCCATGAACGAAGCGCTTTTCCCGAACCATCCATACGGACTTCAAACCACGCTGGGTAAAGCGGAGCATTTGAAAAACCCTTCGCCCGTCAATATCCATCAATTTTTTGACCGGTACTATGCGCCTAATAATATGGCGGTCGTCCTTTCCGGCGATTTTGATCCCGATCAGGCGGTCCGGTGGGTAGAAAAATATTTTGGCTCGCTGAAAATGCGCGCTTTCGATACCATGCCAACCGCGCCGTTACCTCCGCTGCATGGCGTACAGAAAAAAGAAGTATTTGGTCAGCAGGCCGAATTTTTGCAAATCGGCTGGCGATTTGAGGGGGCGCAAAGCGACTGCCCGGATATGCTGCAAATGATCGTTAACATCCTTTCCAACGGTCAGGCGGGTCTTTTTGACCTGAACTTTATCCAGAAACAAAAATTGCTGGAAGCGCGAGCGGCGGTCAATTCGCTAACCGATTTTACGGTTCTCCTGTTATGGGGAAAACCGCGCGAAGGCCAGACCCTGGAAGAAGTTCAATCCTTATTGATGCAGGAAATCGAAAATCTGAAACAAGGTAAATTCCCGGACTGGCTGCCGCAGGCCATCGTCAACGACCTTAAATACACGCGGTTAAAACATTTTGAAAACAACTCCGCCCGGACCAGCGCCATCGCCAACGCTTTTGTGAAAGGCGTCGAATGGTCGAGCCTGGTAAACCAGATCGACCGCATTTCACATATTACCAAAAGCCAGATCGTTGATTTTGCCAACGCCCATCTGGGCGATCAGCATGCGGTCGTGTTTAAAAGACACGGCGAAGACAAAAACGTCGTCAAAGTAGAAAAACCCGCCATCACTGCCGTTCAGTTGAACCGGACCGATCAGTCGGACTATGCCGCCGCTTTTTTACAGAACGACGCGCCCCGCCTGAAGCCCGAATTTACGGATTATTCGACCGCAATTCTAAAAACCCCGCTAAAAAACGGACTGACCTTAGATTATGTCAAAAATACGCTGAACGAAACGTTCAGTCTGTATTACATTCTGGAAATGGGTAAAAACAGCGATCCGTTGTTGCCACTCGCTATCGCTTATTTGCCTTTTTTGGGAACCGACCGCTATACTGCCGAACAACTGCAACAGGAATTTTATAAACGGGCGCTGGCTTTTGACGTATCGGCGGGCGACGAACGGGTATATATTTCGTTAAGCGGCCTGGAAGAATACTTTACGGAGGGCCTGCAATTATTCGAGCATATTCTTCAAAATGCGCGTCCCGACGCCGACGCTTTCAAAAAATGGGTAGCCGACCTGTTGACCAAACGAGAAAACGCCAAAAAAGATAAACGCGCTATTTTGCAATATGGATTAGCCAACTATGCCCGTTACGGCGCCCGGTCGCCTTTCACCGATTTGCTGCTCGAAGACCGTCTGCGCCAACTCGACCCACAACAGTTAACCGACGTCATTCATCAAATTACCTCTTTTCAACATCAGATTTATTATTACGGAAGCCGCGAGGCCCCAGAAATCGCCGGTTTGATCGACCGCGAACACATCGTGCCGGAAACATTGCGGCCGCTCCTGCCCGCTAAAAAATATCCCGAACTAACTACCGAAAAAGACCGGATTTATTTTCTGCATTTCCCGATGGTGCAAATGGAATTAATGGCCCTCTCTAAAGGAACGCCGTTTTTTAACCGGCCCGAGCAGGCGATGGCTTCCTATTACAACCATTATTTTGGCTCCGGTTTGTCTTCCATTGTTTTCCAGGAGATCCGCGAATCCAAAGCGCTTGCTTATTCCGCTTATGCTCAATATATTACGCCGCAGCGAAAAGACCGCGCTCATTATTTACAGGCTTATATTGGAACGCAGCCGGATAAGCTGAAAGAGGCATTCGACGCCATGCGACAGATCATAGAAGAAATGCCCGTTTTGGATTCCCAGCTTCGGCAATCCCGCGAAGCGGCGCTCAAACAACTTGAATCCGCCCGGACCCCTAAATCCAATATTTATTGGAACTACAAAGCCGCTCAACTCCTGGGTTTCGATTATGACTACCGGAAAGATATCTATCGCCGGCTTCAGGACGCCGCGCCGGAGGATTTGATGGCTTTCCAGGGAAAATACGTCAAAAACCGGAATTATACCTATCTCATATTAGGCGACCGCGCGAAAGCGGATATGGATTTTTTAAGCTCAGTAGGCGAAGTAAAAGAATTAACCCTGGAAGAAGTTTTTGGTTATTAATTTCTGTTGGTTTGATTTGGCCGTTACCATTTACCATTTTTTCACATTCCCTCCCTCCAGATCCGTTTCTCTTCGATCTGGATCTCTCCGGGATAAAACAACCGCGCCGCGCCTTCAAAGGAAGGCGTATAATCGGACACATAGAAGCGGTGCGGTTGACGGCGCCGGTCGTTTAGTAAATTCCGCGACGCCAGCCGGGTATATACCTGCTGCGCCACCACGTCTGTCGAGTCAAAGATTTGAACCCTGCCTTCGAAAAAATCCTGTATATTTTTTTTGATCAGCGGGTAGTGCGTGCAAGCCAGCAGCAATGCGTCAATTCCCTCAAACATGGGGTTGGAGAGGTAGTTTTCAATGACGGTCCGGCTGACGACGCCGTTGAAAAAGCCCTCTTCGATCATGGGCGCCAGTAAAGGCGTAGTTAGCGACGCTACCCGCAATCCGGGTTGCAACTCTTTCAGCTTTTGTTCATAGACGCCCGATTGAATGGTCGCTTTGGTGGCGATCACGCCGACGGACTGAAAACCCCTCCGCGCAACTTCTTCCACGAGCGGGTCCACCACGTTAACAAACAGCGTATGTTCAAAAAAATCCAGCAACGGACGATAAGCGGCGGCCGAAGCGGAATTACAGGCGATGACGACGATCTTACAATCTTCTTTCAACAGGAATTTGACGATCTGTAGACAGTAGTATCGGATGGCGTCGGCAGATTTTTCGCCGTAGGGCAGGTGAACGGTATCCCCAAAGTAAATGATTTCTTCATGGACGAGCCGCCTGGAAACAGCGTCGGCGACCGTAAGGCCGCCGACGCCGGAGTCGAAAATCCCAATAGGCTGACTGGATTTCTTAACCTCCATAATAAAAGTAATGATCAGACGCTTAAAGCGGCTGCAACCGATTAACCGGCGTTTATTTTTTCTTGTCCGCGCTCATGCCGGCCGCCGCAGTTGTCGCTGCGGGTAGTCCCAATTTTGTTCTGACAAGCGCGCTGATATCGTTTTTCTCGTCGGCGTAGAGCAAAATGCCTGAAGTGGCGTCGATCACGTAAGCGTAGCCCTGTTCTTTAGAAATTTCGGTGATGGCTTTATTGACTTTGTCAATAACCGGCGTATAGAGGTCTTTACGCCGGTCCTGCACCTGTTTGGCCATATCTTGTTCAAATTGCTCGATCTGCGTGCGTTCGGTTTCGAGGTCTTTGCTTCTTTTTTCCAGTTCGATAGGGGCGATGGAACCGGCGTCCTTTTGTTTCGCCAGATCCTGGTATTTTGTTTGAAAAGCGACGACCTGTACCGAATCCTTATTGCGCATTTGTTTGCTAAAGGCTTCCAGTTGAGAATCGGCGGCTTTTACTTCCGACATATCGGCCAGGATCATACTGGCGTTCAGGTAGCCGATCTTTTGCGCGCTCGCGCTGAATACCGTCGCGGCAATCAAAACGGGCGCTAGTATGCTTTTAAGCGTAATTTTCATTAGAGAATTAATTTTGAAGAAATATAGGTTCGCGAAATGCTATTTATTTAAAAAGCGACGCAAAAATAAAGATTATTCGCGGAATAAACAATCATTTATCCGCCTTCGGCGCCCGGACTTAAAAATTTCTACCTTCTGACCAATTCCAAAATAGCGTTCGTGCGGTCGTAGGTACTATTGGCAAACAATACTCCGCTGGTCGCTTTATCCAACACAATATCAAAACCTTTATCTGCGGCGAAGCGCTCGATTAAGCCGTAAATTTTATCCTGAAGCGGTTTAACCAGTTCCTGGCGTTTCTTGAACAGGGCGCCTTCCGGCCCAAATTTATCCCGTTGCATGTCGCGCACCTGTTTTTCTTTATTGACGATCTCGTCCTCGCGCTGTTTTTTCTGCTCGTCGCTTAGCAACACCTGCTCGGCCTGGAATTTGTTATACATGCTTTTTATGACGTCCTGTTGCTGGGCGATCTCCTGGCGCCACTGCGTGGAAGTTCTGTCCAGTTCGTCCTGCGCTCTTTTATAATCCGGAACGGATTGTAATACCTGCGTAACGTCTACCACGCAAACTTTGGCTTGCGAAAATGCGGCAAAAGAGACGAAACCCGTTAAAACGGCGGCGAAAAATAATTTCTTACCCATTGAAAATGATCTGTTGATGGTGAATAATAAGAAGGAAGGTTAAGACCCTTCCATAAAAAACGGAATCTTTGCGTGTATTTATCTATATTTGAATCTCTGCGCAACTTCGCTTTTTGTTTTCTCCTTTATATAGACGCAAAAAAGGACGTCGGTCATACGGAGCCTAATATACAAAAATCCTGCTCCGGGCGTTAAAGATTTGACAATAAAACAATTAGATATGGACAGGGATTAAATCCTTTTTAATTTTAACCCAACATTAACCATTGTCAAAAGAAAAATTAACGAAAAATGATCTAAAATAATTTAAACGGGTATAATTTACTTAAAAAATTTGATAAAGGTACGGGTTTTGCAAAATAACCTCGTAAGAATTAAATAATTTTGACGAATTTTCGACTCCTACATCCCTAAAGATTTCCGTAGCGCCTTTATGACTACATTTTTGCTTAATTTTGCGCGCAACTTTATAAACGACTACAATTACGATGCAATACCAGCTGATTGAAGAAGGTAAATTTAAATACATTGAAACCGGCCCTGATAAAAAAGAAATCCTGTTACTTCTCCATGGCCTCATGGGCGGCCTCAGTAATTTCGACGACGTAGTAGATCATTTTTCAAAAGATTTCAATGTAGCGCTTCCTACTCTCCCGATTTTTGATATGCCCATGATCCAGCTATCTGTGCAGGGCCTTGTTAACCATATCGCCGATTTTGTAGATTTTAAAGGTTACGAAAAAGTACACGTCATGGGAAATTCCCTCGGCGGCCATATTGCTTTATTATACGCCCTGGCGCGCCCCGAAAAAATTAACTCTATTGTGCTGACCGGCAGTTCCGGACTTTACGAAAGCGCTTTCGGCAACACCTTCCCGCGACGCGGAGATTATGATTATATCCGCAAAAAAGTTGAGGATACCTTTTACAGCCCCGAAAGCGCCTCCAAAGAATTGATCGACGAAATATTTAATACCGTCAACGACCGCAATAAAGCGATCCGCGTGGTCGCTACTTCCAAATCGTCCGTACGCCATAATCTGAGCGACAAACTACACCTAATCACCGCGCCGACCCTTCTCATTTGGGGCAGGCAGGACAACGTAACGCCCCTTTTTGTAGGCGAGAAGTTCAACGAACTGATTGAAAATTCCCGCCTGGTGGTCCTTGACGAATGCGGCCATGCTCCTATGATGGAAAAGCCCGAAGAATTTAACCGCGTTATGGAAGATTTTCTACAGGAAATCCTGGCCGTCAAAAACGAAAGATAACCGACCGCTCTACTTTCGACGACCGACGAAACAAAGGGCTTCATTTATCGTTTTAAAAAACGTTATAATGCGCCGACTCTCCTTGTCGCCGCCGGCGTTGTTAAAGAAATGGATAAGCTAAAAAAATAGATTTGAGCGCTTATCCCTTTTTTATTTAATTACTTGACGCACAATAAATTAAATAAAAAATAATTCATCATTCATAATTCATCATCACGAATTAAATTATGGTTAACTATCGTTCGGACGTTGAAGCCGTGGACGCCATGGCCGCCGCTTATCGTTCGCTCTCCAAAGAAATCGCCAAAGTCATTGTCGGACAGGATAAAGTGGTCGAAGCCGTCATTATTTCTTTATTCAGCAACGGCCACAGTTTATTGGTCGGGGTGCCGGGTCTGGCCAAAACTTTGCTAGTCAGCGTCATCTCTCAGGTTCTTGACCTCGATTTCAAACGCATACAGTTTACGCCCGATCTGATGCCTTCCGATATTACCGGTTCTGAAATCCTCGACGAAGACCGCCGTTTCAAATTTAACAAGGGACCGCTGTTCGCCAACATCGTTCTGGCTGACGAGATTAACCGTACGCCTCCTAAAACCCAGGCCGCCCTCCTCGAAGCCATGCAGGAACGCAGCGTCACCATCGCCGGCGAACGCCGCTTGCTGCCCACGCCTTTCTTTGTGCTGGCCACTCAAAACCCTATCGAACAGGAGGGTACCTATCCGTTGCCGGAGGCCCAGCTCGATCGTTTTATGTTTAATATCCCGCTGGATTATCCAAGTTTTGAAGAAGAAATCCAGGTAGTGAAATCCACTACTTCCGCTCAGGCCGCCCGGCTCGACCACATCCTCACCGCCGCCGACGTTCTGGAATTTCAACAATTGGTCCGTAAAATACCCGTTTCCGATAATGTTTTAGAGTACGCCGTCAGCCTGGCCACTAAAACGAGGCCCAACACCGCCAGGGCGACTCCAAAAGTCAACAGCTATATCGCCTGGGGAGCAGGACCCCGCGCTTCACAATATTTGACGCTGGGCGCTAAATGCCATGCCGTGTTGCGCGGAAAATATTCGCCCGATATCGACGACGTGCAGGCCATCGCCAAATACGTGCTGCGCCACCGCATCGTCACCAATTATAAAGCCGAAGCGGAGGGGATCACTTCGGAGAAAATCATTGAAAGCCTGTTTTAAAAAGTTATGAAGTTATGAAATCTCTTTCTCGCATCCTGTCGCGGTTCATTTTTGGCGTTTTGATCCTTCTTGCAATCGGTTTTTTCCTGCCGGGCTCTTCGCATGTCGAGCGGTCGGCGGATATCCACGCGCCCGCTTCCGTGGTCTATAGTCAGGTGGATAATTTTAAAAACTGGAACAATTGGTCGCCGTGGTTTAAGCTGGATCCCAATGCCGTTTATACCTATTCAGAACCCGCGTCGGGCATGGGCGCTTATTTTACCTGGGATAGCGCCAACCGCAACCTCGGAAAAGGGAAGACCACTATTCTTAAAGACGAGTCTGATCGCTTAATCCATACTAAAACTGAATTAAACAACGTCGGAGAAGTGATCGGCGATTTTACGCTTACTCCTGCCGACAGTTCTAATGTACATATCGTCTGGACTTATAATATGGATTATGGCCTCAATCCTTTTATGCGGTGGATGGGCATGGCTTTCGGCGGTTCTGTCGCGAAAGATTATGAGCATGGTTTAGCTTCTCTGAAAGAGGTATGCGAGAAAAAGTAGCGGGTTATAATAATTGTTCTTATCTACTCCAATCCAAACCGGTCAGGCAAAATTGCCAGTCAATTTTTTTGAGTCGAGTCGTCGCTTTATTCTAAAAATAATGACTCACAAGCTAACGGCTAATAGCTGATAGCTACTTACTATGGAAAACGAAACTTACATTAACCACATTTTCGACAAGTTCTTCAAATCTGTTTTCCAGGTCGATCAGACGGTGATAGATTTTTTGAACCATATTCTGTCGCCCGAAATAGCCGGAAAAATCAGCGTCGAGGACTTAACGCTGGATAGCGGAAATTATATTTCCAACCAAATGAGCGAGGCGTATGCGGACGTCATTTACAGAACTGTTTGGAAGGACGGCAGGGGCGGCGTGGCGCTTGTCTTGCTTTTTGAACATAAAAGCTCCCCGGATTCCGATGTTTTTGAACAATTATTAAGTTATAAATTAGCCATTTGGGCCAAAGACCGTAGCGAAAACCGCAAGCGCAGCGACATTTACCCAATTATTTTTTACCAGGGTCAAAAACCTTGGATCAAAAAAACATTCGCTCAATGTTTGAATTCCCCGCCGGAAATGGAACCATTCGTTCCTAATTTTGATTATATTTTAATATCCGTAGAAGAAACGCCGGATGCATTATTATTGCAGTTAAGCGATTTCTCTATATTGGGCGCGGCGATGCTGCTCATGAAAAAAGCAAGGGACGAGAATTTTATCCGCCAATCTTTTTCTTCTTTTTATAATTTTGCAAAAGACCGTCCTTATTGGAATCATTTTTTACCTATATTTTCTCACTATTTACGCCAGGTTTCAGGACTTCCTACTACGGATTTAAGAGTTTTGGCGGAAAAAAATCTTACTTTAGAAATGCAAACCCAGGTAATTGCCGAATTTGAAACTGCCGAAATGCAGGATATAAGAAAAGGAATTGAGATAGGAAAAGCGCAAGGAAAAGCGCAAGGAAAAGCGGAAACGTTACGCGAAAACGTAGAGCGGATGTTGATAAAGAAAAAACTTTCTGATATAGACATTGCCGACGGTTTGGACGTTCCGCTAGAATTGGTTCTTTCTATAAAAGAAGATTTGCAGAAAAGCGGACGGTTGAAAAAGTAAGTTTAATCTGGGCTTCGCTCCGCCTGATGCAACACCGCCAGCGCCATAAAGAAAAAAGAACCGATCTTATCGGTTTCGATCAGGTCGTTGATAAGCAGCAATTGTAAAATAATAAAGAAGGAGAGGAGCGCGGTCATTATGATCTGTTTTTTGTCTGGATCGACCGCGCGATGGTAAAGACGCTCGCCATTGATCAATGTAAAAAAGCAAAGCGTTATAAAGATCAGCATACCGGGCAGCCCCTGTTCGACGGCGCTCATGAGATAATAACAGTGGATACCGGAATGTTCGGGATTTTTGCTGACGTAAGTTCTAAAGCCCGTCACTGTATAAGACCGGTAACTGTCGTAAAAATTGTTCGGCCCGAAACCCCAAAGGGGCCGGTCCGCGACCATCTGAAACCCCGCCACCCACCGGTACACCCGTTCCATCGTAGAAATATCCTCCAGTTTATAGGTGGCCTGCAACAATTGATCGAAATGGCTGTGCATAATCGTCTTGTTGAAATTGGGCGCGTAGTCTAAAAACTTATTATGCTGCACGATATAGACGACCCAAACCAGCGCCCCGACCGCTACAGCGCCTGAAAATAACTTCGTCAACCGCCAGCGAACCACAAAGTAAAAGGCGAGCGCTCCTACAGGAGCCACATAAGCCGCGCGGGTATAGGAAAAGTAAACGCCAATTAGAAACAACAACCCGCCCGCGCTCAGCGCCAGTCGCCGGAAGCTGCCTTTTCGCTCCCAGCCGCGCAGCATCCAGACGTATGGAAAAAAAACGACCAGCATACAGGCATAACTCACGTGGTTGCGAAAATAAGGAACCACCACTAATTTGACGTCTTTGAAACTAAATCCGTAAGCGCTGTGGCGGATCAGCGTAAGCGCCGTAACGGCGGCCAGCGGAATAAAGATCATCCAGGCCATCCGTTGCAGGTCTTTTTTATCGCGCAAAAACATGCCCGCCAGGAAATAGAATGTAACGATATACCAGCTTTTGGCCAGCAGAAATTTGAAAGCAATGAACGGTTCCGTAGCGTGTAAAGCCGAAAGGCCGATCCAACTCAAATGCAGGAATAATAATAGAGTAAAAACCGAAACCGGGCGGGTAAATCTTTTTGCTCTACCGGTACCCTCTTTCACGAAAGCGAACGCCGGCGAAAATTTCCTACCCGCCGCGTAAAATAAAAACGCCAGCATGAGGCCAACCATTAGCGGCTCGGTCGGCAGATCGGTCCCGAAGCCGTTCGGCAGCTCGTATTCAATGGAAAGCGGCAAACAAAACAGGAGCAGATAAAATACCCCGCGCAGATCGACGACCGTCCAGCCGATCAATAAAATAAAAAAAGGAAGCGCCAGCCAAAGATATTGCCCCGACCACGCCGCCGCGAAGATGGCCATCAGCGACGCCGTCGCAAAGCAGCCGAACAAAAGGGTCGGCGTTCGCAATGAAGAAGGGGTTAATTTAAGGCTATCCCGCATTAATCGAGCAAATTTCTGATTTCTTACTATAAATTAGCTAATAGCTGACGGCTGAAAGCTGATAGTTATAATTAATTGCTCAACGCCTCTTTCCAATTGACCTCTTTGTAGGAGTCGAACAGCAGTGCGGCCAGCGCTCCGACAATCAACGAGATTAGCGCGGCGCTCAAAATCAGGATGCTCCGTTTAGGGCGCGATTTTTCAACCGGTACCGGGGCCGCTTCAATCAGGTGGACGGCGGAAGTTTTGGAAGAGAGGGCAGTTTTCAACTGTATGTACCGATCGCGATTCATGGCGAGTTGTTCGCGTTCTTTTTTATACAATTGCGAATAAAGAGAAACGTCGTTCATGCCTTCGCCGTATCGTTTGAGGTTGGCGTCGCCGTTTTTCATTTCCGCATCGTAACCCTGGATCGAAGCGCGGAGCATCGCCAGCGTATCCTGCGAAACGCCGGTTTGCCCCTGTAAAGCGCCCAGTTTTGCCTTGTTGCGAATTAAGTTGGCCTGCGCCTGTGCAGAGACGGAACTCATGGTTTCGGCTTGTTTTTCCAGATCATACACGCCATACTGATTACGCATCCTGACGAGCGTGTCGCTGAGCCTTCGCAGTTCAAATTCTTTGGTGGCGTTGTCCGATTCCAGGACTTTCAGGTTGTTGGTCTGGCTTTCGTGAATAAGCCGTTGCGCGATCTCGTCGATCTTATCGCGGGCGGCGTTGGCCATTTGGGCGGCCAATTGTTTATCCCGGTCTTCGATCGATAGCTCGACGGCGTTGCGCTTGGTTTTTACGACGTCGTAGAGCTTATCTAAATGTTCGACGACTTTAAAGGGACCTTTTTCACTTGTTGAATCAATATCGTAATGTTTATACAAACCAAATTTTTGAACCAGGAACATTTTCAGTTCGCCCGATTCGGCAATGGTCAACATTCGATCGACGTCGTCGTCCGTACCGTAATATTCCATGTCTTTGACCGAAGCGCCGAACAATTGCTCCGGTTTAAAAATATCGGGACTGGCGACATAAAAAACCGTCGTCGATTTGTAGTAATTATCTAAACAAAGAAAAGCGATCAGGGCAGTTCCCGCAATCGCCGCCGCGCAAAACCACAGAACCGGTTTGCGCCATCGGTACAAGATCGACAAAACGCCGATCAGATTCTCTTGTTTTTGTTGCATCCAGATAAGGGTGAGTAAGCTATCAGCCGTCAGCTATCAGCAGCCGGCTATAATTTATTGATAATGAATAAATTACGAAAAAGTGTGACTGCGCTTTTTTCACACCCGGCTACTATAAACTAAGTAGGCGAATGAAAATCAGGCAAATAGCCGGGCCTCCAAAAAGCGACGACAAAAGTAGTTTTTTCCGGCCAATTTCCTACAATTTCCGCGCAACCATTAACCCGTCCCGCAAAGGAAGCAATATATTTTCCACCCGGGGATCGTTGAGCATGCGTTTATTGAACCCGTTGAGAATGGCGGTATCGACGTCTTGATTATCCTCCGTCACTTTTCCTTTCCACAACACGTTGTCGGCAATAATAAATCCGCCCGGACGAACCTTGCCAAAAACCTGGTCATAATACTGCGGGTAATCGCGTTTTCCCGCATCAATAAATACGAGGTCGAACGTTTTTTTGAGCGTCGGGATGATCTTTAATGCGTCGCCAATATGCAGCCGTATCTTGTTTTCTAAACCGGCTGCGGCGATGTATTTCCGGATGACCGGCTCGTATTCTTCATTGGCTTCAATGGTATCCAGGATTCCGTTTTCCGCCAGCCCTTCCGCAAGGCAAAGCGCCGAATAGCCCGTAAAAGTCCCAATCTCTAAGATTGCCGAGGGCCGGAGCATATAAGAAAACATCGACAACAGCCGCCCCTGCAATTTGCCCGACAACATGCCTGGCCGCAGCATTTTAAGATGGGTTTCCCGCTCCAAAGATTGCAGCATCGGCGACTCGGGCGATGTATGCATTTCGGCATAATCGGCAATAGATACAGGCAGAAAATTCATAGTGCAAAGTTTTTAGCGATTTTTTGCCATTGTCTAAACAACGATTTGTCTCTTCATTTCCAAATTTAAAAAGATAATTCAATATTTTTCAACCAGTCAGCATAAAATGGACGCCTTTTTCAAATTTGCCCGTCATCCGCCCGTATTTGATTGCGCCAAAAAATCTAAAAGCCTCAAAATTCCGTACAATAGTCAAAGCCGCTTGCAAGCCGCCCAACCTTAGTAAAAAAATAAAATACAGCGTATTATGCGTAATTTCTTAATGATTTTTCTTTTCGCCGGAACCTTATCCGCCTGTTCAGGTCAGCCGCACACTGCGATCATGGCTAATCACCGCCCAAAACGGATAGACATTTCTACTGTTGATACTTCCAAATATGAAGTCGCCACCCTTGCCGGCGGCTGCTTTTGGAAAATGGACGCCGCCTTCCAGGAACTCAACGGCGTCAAAGGCGTCGCTTCCGGGTACGCGGGCGGTACCAAACCCAACCCCACCTACGAAGAAGTAGGCAGCCGCACGACCGGTTACACCGAAAGTATCCAGATCGCCTTTGACCCGAAAATCGTTTCTTACCGCGAAATTTTGCAGGCGTTTTGGATGATGCACGACCCCACACAGCTTAACCGCGAGGGCAACGACGTCGGTAACGACTACCGCTCCGAAATTTTCTACCGCACCGAAGCGCAGAAAAAAACCGCCGAAGAAGTGAAAGCCCAATTGCTGAAAGACGGCAAATGGAGCAAGATCGTCACCACTATTAATCCCTTCACCACTTTCTACCGCGCCGAAGATTATCACCAGGATTATTATAACCTGCATCCTGATGAAGGCTACACCGCAGGCGTCGTCGCTCCCAAAGTCCGCCATTTTGAGGAAGCGTATAAAGATAAGTTGAGAAAGAATTAAAAACAGCGCCGCTTAAAACGAGAAACGCCCCGACGATTTGAAGAAAATGGTCGGGGCGTTTTTTGTAAATTCTATCTAAATCAGGGGCGCCTCGCCCGCTTTTTGGAGGGCGTCATTTAATATTTCTTTGGAAACGCGAAAATCGGTTAACCTGACTTTTTTGTCAATAAAATTAAACAAGAAGCGTCAGATATAACTACTTGCTCCATACCTCAAATCTTTTAAGATCTTCTTCCAACTCTTCAGCCGTATAACCAAATATCGAAAACCCAAATTTCCCCATCACCTCAATAAAAGCCCTTTTGGATAAACCGACGATCTCCGCCGCCTGACCGGCGCTCAGTTTCCCCCTTTCATACAGCCCGCCCGCGACCATCATTTTTACTTCAAAATCGTCCGCATCGGTTAAGGTCGGCAAAGTGATCACTACGGTACTCATATTCTGAAAATTTAGTTTGTACAAATATAGTCTATTTTATGGTATGCGAATCGGTTTTTTAATCCTCCCTTGGTTTCAGTAATTTAGCGCAACGATATAGCTTATTCTATATTTGTTGACATATGATTGTTTACACACGTTTAAGTTTATCGGATCGCATAGGGATCGAAAAACTGTTGTCACAAAAATTCAGCGACGCGCGTATTGCG
>JBBRMZ010000091.1:0-18273 GCA_038230555.1 Chitinophagales bacterium | reverse complement strand
TCCGTCAACCCTTTGATTCACCTATAAGCCGTATATAAGCCGTGCGCAAGCCGTGTATGATGCATGTATGAGTCAGATCTGACCGTTGCCTCGGATAGTAGTTAATTTGAGGAAAGGTCAAACTAAAAGGGTGCTCAAAAACGCCTTATTCAAAATGGTTTATAGTTGGATATCCAAAAAGGCAGACCGGTGTTTATACGCTTTTGCTAATTTTAACCCAGTATTCGCATAAGTACTATAAGAACCGTTTTCTGCTTGGATCTGAATGAACTAGCAGGAAGCGGTTTTATTTTGTAGCACAAGTGGCTAATTTGAATACATAAACGTAACGCCGTCGAGATATCCGAAGCAGGGTAAACCTCAAACAACGTTGGTTAATTCATATAATTCCTTTACTTTTGTACGCTTGACGCAGGCGTTTCCGGTTTTCTAAAGCGTTGCGGATTGTAACATACTATCAGAAATAACTTATATTCCCAATAACATGAGCGGCAAAGGTAAAGTGTTTTTTCCCAGTATGAACGGGCTGCGGTTTATTGCCGCGTTCGGCGTGATCGTTCATCACCTCGAACAGAATAAACTATTTTTTGGCCTGCCAAGCTACTTTTTTAAAGTTCCTTTTCTAAGGCCAATCGGCGACTTGGGCGTGACGCTATTCTTTGTGCTGAGCGGATTTTTAATCACTTACCTGTTGCTATCCGAAAAAGAGCGGTTCCACACCATTGACGTCGGCAAATTTTATATCCGGCGGATATTGCGGATCTGGCCGCTCTATTATTTAATCATTACGCTCGGACTATTTGTTCTGCCGCATATCCATTTTTTTGATATTCCGCTTTATACCGAAAAAGCCTACGATCATTTTGGCGTCAAACTCGTTCTTTATTATTTGCTGTTCCCCAATATTGCGAGCAACGTTTACGCGTATATACCCTATATTTCTCAAACCTGGTCGATCGGGATCGAGGAACAATTTTATTATGTCTGGCCCTGGATCATTAAATTCACTAAAAATTATCTGCGGGCCTTATTAATGATCGTTATCGGTTTACTCGTCGTTACCAGCGTGCTATCTTTTTTCGCTTTCCGCGGCGAGGATTTAAGCCAAGTTCCTCCGAAAATTAAGATCATTACCCAGGTCTTTAAGATATTCAGCTCGCTACGTATCGGCTGCATGGCGATCGGGGGGATCGGCGCCTACTACCTGTTCTATTTGCGGCTTCCTGTTTTGCGGTTTGTTTTCTCCTACTATACGCAGGTGGCGACGATCGTGATCGTTTTGACGCTGTTGGCCTTCGGCGTTGAAATTCCTTTTATACAGCACGAATTTTATTCCCTGTTTTTTATCGTCATTATACTTAATTTAGCCGCCAACCCCAATTGCCTGGGTAGCCTCGAAAATAAAACGATGGATTATCTGGGCAAGATTTCTTACAGCCTTTATATGTGGCATTCCATCGCGCTGATCTGCGCCCTTCATTTAGCGCGTTTTCTTAACCCGCGTCTGGACGACCTGACGTCCAACGCCGCGTATTACATAATGGCTATTTTGCTTTCCATCGCGCTTTCGGCTGCCTCCTACGAATTGTTCGAAATGCAGTTCCTGAAGTTCAAGCATTTATTTGCCAAAGTCCAGAGCGGCAACTTAAAAGAAGAAGCCATACCGGAAGAAAAAACGACCGTTCCCATCCCCTCGTCCATAGAACGCGCCTGAAAACTGCCTTTTAGAAATATCCTTTCGTAATTTTAGCGCCCCATACGCCATTGACGCTTCTAATGGCGTCTATAGTTAAAAGGAATTGTTTTCCCTGAAAAGATGGTATGACCGAAAGCGAACTGATGGAAGGCTGCATAGCGTTGGATCCGAGAGCGCAGAAAAAACTCTACGACCGGTACGCGCCCAAAATGCTGGGCGTTTGCAGACGCTATATCGGCGCTAAGGAAGACGCCGAGGATGCCCTTTCGGAAGGCTTTTTCAAGGTATTTACCCATATTAATCAGTTCAACCGCGCGGGGAGTTTTGAAGGCTGGATCCGCAGGATCATGGTCAACGAATCGCTCATGTTCCTGCGGAAAAAGGGAAACCTGAAAATAGAGGCCGCGCCCGAATGGGAAACGTTGGATCACAGCGTTCCCGTTAGCGTGGAACACGAACTGGCGGCGGCGGATATACTCAAATTATTGGAAAAATTACCCGTCGGCTACCGGACGGTTTTCAACCTCTACGTTATCGAGGGGTATAAACACATTGAAATAGCGGAGTTATTAAACATTAGCATTCATACGTCCAAATCGCAGCTCGTCCAGGCAAAAGAACGGTTGCGACGATTGCTGACAGAACAGTAAAGGAGCTAATCAAAGAAGCGCCGTTTGAATATAAGTACCAAATTTCGGAATAAAGTTATCTATATAGCTACTAATCAATAAATTAACGGCTAATAGCTAACAGCTAACAGCTAAACAAATTGAATAACGATCAGGAATTTTTTGAGTTATTTAAAGAAGCGGGGGATCAGTTAACAGAGCGCCCTTCTGAACAAACCTGGCGACGGCTGGAAGGTCGGCTGGAAAAGAACCGTCGAAATAAACGACAGAAGCCTGATTTTCTGCCCGGAACGACCGTTGCGGCGCTGATTTTTTTATTATTTGTTGCGGCCTTAGTAGGATGGTTCGTTACGAAGGAACATGAGGCGTGCTATCGTGCAGACAAGGCTTTTGAAGAGATGAAATCTTTGCAGGGGGTATGGGAAAGCAAAACCCGCCAGACGGTAGAAACGTTAAATTGGGTATTAAGCGCTGAAAGCAAAAGCGACACGCTTTTACAGGGAGCTAAATATATTTATTTCCAGGATACGACTGTTTTTAAGGGGCAAATAATTTTGCGTAAGACGCCAAAAAGTTTATATTTTACAACTTATGATTCTAACAACCACATAGAACAAACGTTTGAACTTATTCAATTTGCCGGTCGAAACGCTGTATTTTTAAATAAGCGATCGCACTCTGAAGCCCGCTTTGTTTTCCTGAAGAAAGACGAGTACTCCATTCAAACTGCCGACGGAAACGTTTTTATTTTTTCTAAAAGTAATTAGTCCGGGAAATTCAGGATTTCAGGATTCATATTTACCACCGGATCAGCGCCGCCCCCCACGTAAACCCGCTCCCAAAAGCTGCGAGGCAAACAAGATCGCCTTTTTTAATCGCTCCCGCTTCATACGCTTCGCACAGCGCGATGGGAATGGACGCCGCCGTCGTATTGCCGTATTTCTGGATATTGTTCCAAACCTGGTCGTCGCGGAAGCCCATTTTTTTCTGCACGTACTGGCTGATCCGCAGGTTCGCCTGATGGGGAATGAACATATTTATATCCGCAGGCGTCAGGCCCGCCGAGTTCAGCGCTTCCAGCATCACTTCCGGGAATTTCTGTACGGCCAGTTTAAACACAAACTGCCCTTCCATATTCGGGAAGAATTGCGCCTCGTCGAACATGTGCCGGGTAGTAAAAATGTTGGCGTAGGGTTCGTCCGAGAAGCCAAAATCCACCGGATCGCCCATTTTATCAAAATGGTAGCCGCCGTGGCTGCCCGGGTTGATCATGGCCAGTTTTTCGGCGTAAGCGCCGTCGGAATGTAGCTTAGTGATCAGGATTCCCTGGTTTTTATCTTCGGTAGGCTGGAGCACAACTGCGCCCGCGCCGTCGCCGAAGATGACCGTAACGGCCCGTCCGCGCGTCGAAAAGTCCAGACCCATCGAGTGCATTTCTGAACCGACAACCAGTATGTTTTTATACATCCCCGTTTTGATGAACTGGTCGCCCACGCTAAGGGCATAAATAAAACCGGAACACTGGTTACGGACGTCGAGCGCGCCGATCTCGGTCGACGTAATTCCTAATTCGCGCTGTAACAGCACGCCGCAGCCCGGAAAATAATAGTCTGGGCTCAGGGTGGCAAATATAATAAAATCTACGTCTTCATTTCGGATACCCGCGCGCTGAATGGCGATTTCGGCGGCGCGTTTGCCCATCGTGGTGGTGGTCTCTTTGCGCTGCGTTGCATACCGCCGTTCTTGGATGCCGGTTCGCTCCTGTATCCAGGCGTCGGAGGTTTCCATGACGGCGGTCAGGTCGTGGTTGGTCGTTATTTTTTCCGGCACGTAGTGGCCGATACCGGCAATTTTGGATAGATTCATTGATTTTTACTGTGTAATCTGTTAAAAGGCAGCCTGAAAACTAAGAAACGGCGGGGGTTATCCAACAAAGGTACGCAGATAAAAGTTGAGTCAGGCCGTATATTTTAAGCGCCTGTTTGTGCAATTGAGGCCTTTTAAATAATATTTTCCAGGGCATATTTTTATTCCTTTTTGAAAGCGTCGTTTGCAAATCCTTTCCTTTAAACAACGTCGAACTTTTCAGGTACAGGCTTTGTTTAATGGTGAATAAAAATTAAGTCACGGCGGTTAACGCCTGCCGGGAGTATTTCCTGGTAAAAATAATACTAAATGACGTCTCAACAAACTATACAAACCCCAGGCGCGCTAGAAATAGCCACTTTGGGCGCCGGTTGCTTCTGGTGTGTGGAAGCGGTTTTTGCCGAACTGAAAGGCGTGATTAAAGTAGAATCCGGCTATATGGGCGGCGCGGTCGAAAATCCGACCTACCGTCAGGTTTGCGGCGGCGCGACCGGCCACGCCGAAGTGATCCAGCTTACTTTTGATCCTTTTATCATCTCTTTTGAAGAAATTCTGCGCGTTTTCTTTCATGTTCACGACCCTACGACGCTTAACCGGCAGGGCGCCGACGCGGGAACGCAATACCGGTCCGTAATTTTCTTTCACAGCGACGAACAAAAAGCTGCGGCGGAAAAGATCATTGCCGAAACGGATCAAAGCAAACTTTGGCCTAATAAGATTGTCACCGAGCTAACCAAAGCTCCCCGTTTTTATAAAGCCGAAGATTACCACCAGGAATATTTTAAACTCAACGGTCATGCTCCCTATTGCTCGATTGTGATCGCGCCTAAAATGGCCAAATTCCGTAAGGAATATAAAGAAAAACTAAAAGTACCAGCATAGACTTCCGGAATTTGTTTTGGTGTATTCTATAAACAGGTTAAATGCTGATAGCTGACGGCTTTTCAAAAATAATGTTTGATAATTAATTGGTTTTTAGTTGGAGGCGATACGAGTAGTATCGCCTTTTTTTGTTGCCGCTTAGGGTTAAGCGCAATATTTAAGCCGGTTTTTTTGTTACACAAAGGGATTGAAATCAAATTTTTTATTGTTAAATTTTCGCTAATGAAAAGCCTTGCTCAAAGAATCCTGTCCTTTAATGCGGGCAGAGATCCTGTTACCCTTGCCCTTAAATACGACGCTATGCGGCAAAACGCATTTCGCTTTTACCGCGGCGCCTGCCATTTATTTTACGAAGATTTAGTCAGGCTTGCTCGTTTCGACGATCCTACCCGCTGCTGGATCAGCGGCGACCTGCACCTCGAAAATTTTGGCAGCTATAAAGGCGCTAACCGGTTGGTTTATTTTGACCTGAACGATTTTGACGAATCTGTCCTTGCGCCCGCTACCTGGGACCTCAGCCGCTTCCTGACCAGCATTTTAATTACCTGCACGATCCTGAAAATGGACGAAGCGACCGGCGTCAAACTCTCCAAAGAAGCGCTCGAAAGATATACAAAAACCCTGAAAGGCGGTAAACCCCGCGTGATCGAAAACGAAACAACGAAGGGCGTCGTTAAAAAATACCTGGATCAGGTAGGCGAACGGAAAAACAAGGATTTCATTAAAAGCCGTACCGTAAAAGACGGAAGTAAAAGAAAACTACTCATTGACAAAACGCATACGCTCGGTTTGTTGGGCGATATAAAAAAAGAAGTTAGCCGCGAATTTGAAAAATGCGTCGCCGAACAAACCTGGTTCAAAAACTATAAGGTAAGCGATATAGCAACCCGTATTGCAGGTACCGGCAGCCTCGGGGTCGAACGCTACGTCCTGCTTGCCGGGTCTGAAAAAGACGATCACTATATTTTATTGGACCTAAAGCAGGAAGTCGTTTCTTCCCTCGCGCCTTATCTGACGCTGCCTCAGCCGCATTGGAAAAGCGAGACCGAGCGCGTAATCAAAATACAGGATCGCGTACAGCACGTATCCCCCGCTTTGATGACGGAGATCGACTATAACCAGAAAAGTTTTCGCCTCCGCGAACTCCAGCCCACGGAGGACAAAATGGACTTCACGCTCTGCGACGGCAAATTCGAAAACTTTGAGTACGTCCTCGGCGTCATGGCTGAACTGATCGCTTCCGGTCAGCTTCGCAGCGGCGGTCGTCAGGGTTCTTCGCATACCGACGCCTTGATTGATTTTGCCAACCAACCGGCCTGGCAAAAAGAAATTATCGAATATGCCGTGATGTATTCCCGCCAAACCGTCGCCGATTGGAAAACCTTTAGCGCCGATTACGACGCCGGGGTCTTTGGAAAACCGTCTTCAGGTTCAAAAGTGAAAAAGCATAAAACGGAAGCCGTAGAGGCGTGAGTTGAATAAATTCGCTAATCGGCTCAAAAAAGACGTATATTTGAGCCGATTAGCGAAAATAATCGGCTCATGGCTCAATATAACTGGCGTCAAATAGATTAGCCAACTTTTACCTATTCGCTTTCCGAAGTTGAAGCCGATCTATTAGCCTATGCCGAAAAAAGCGGGCACATCGCGGGCATGCTTAAAGTCCTGCCTGAAGACGCACAATTGAACGCTACGATTGAAATGATGATTGCAGAAGCGGTGAAAACCTCCGAAATTGAAGGAGAGTTTATCAGCCGGAAGGACGTACTGTCTTCGATCCGGAAGAATCTTGGATTAAAGGAAGACACGTCCCGTATCCTGGATAAAAAAGCGGAAGGCGTTGCCGGTTTGATGCTTGACGTCCGTCAGACTTTTCACGAACCGCTTACCCGGGAAAAATTGTTCGCCTGGCATATCATGTTGCTGGCCGGAACGCCGGGGATAGAAATCGGCGGCTGGCGAACGCATCCCGAACCTATGCAAATTATTTCCGGCGCTTTAAATAAACAAAAAATACATTTTGAAGCTCCTCCGTCCGCGATTATTCCTTCAGAAATGGAGCGCTTTATTACTTGGTTCAACGATACTGCACCGGGCGGCGGCATGGAGATAAAGCATTCGCCCGCGCGTTCGGCGCTTGCACATGTATATTTTGAGAGCGTCCACCCTTTTGAGGACGGCAACGGCCGGATAGGTCGCGCCATTGCGGAAAAAGCGCTGTCCCAGGGTCTGGGACGCCCCGTTTTGCTCAGTTTGTCCAGGACGATCGAAGCCCGAAAAAAAGACTATTATGCCGCGCTTGAACAGGCGCAACGGTCCAACGAACTTACTCTCTGGATAAACTATTTTGTTAAAACTGTTCTCCTAGCTCAAACCCAAGCTGAAGAAGAAATTGATTTTACATTAAAAAAGACGAAGTTTTTTGACCGCTTTAAAAATCAGTTCAACGAACGTCAACTAATTGTTGTTCAACGGATGCTTGAAGAAGGCGCTGCGGGTTTTTTAGGCGGCATGAATGCCGGCAAATACGTAAGCATCGCTAAAACCTCAAAATCAACCGCTACCAGGGATTTGCAGGAACTTGCAACAAAAGGAATTTTTTTACCGGTTGGCGCGGGAAGGAGTAGCCGGTATGAAATAAATTTGTAGCAATGCGGCGGCTGTTTGAATTTCATACTTATTTGTTTGATTATCATTAACGGCGCCCCTGGCTGCGTCCGTACCTTTGCCTATATAAAAAAATAACGGAACCTAATAGATAATATCTCGTCAAACTTGTTAGATTACGAAAGGCACATATGCGCCGAAGTGATGCAAAGCGCTTTTATCAAGCGCCTTTTTCAACAAACGGTCTGCATAAAAGCGTCATTTCGATTCATTCTTCAACTTCCGCACAAAAAATTCCGCTACCGCGCCGTATACCTGTACCGCGTGGCTCCATTTCAACCAATGGTGCGTGTCATCCGGAATCATCAGCGTCTCGTAAGGAACGCCTTGTTTTTCCAAACGGTAGATCAGGTCGGTCGTTTGGTTGAACCGGACGTTCCGGTCGTCGTCGGCGTGAATCAGCAGAACGGGCGACCGCCAAGTTGACATAGACGCTATTGGCGAAGAACTCCAGGCTGTTTGGACGGCTTTATCATAATCCGGCGCTTTTTCTGTTTTGTCTGCAAAAGTCGTCATGATCGATTCCGCTTTCCCCCAGTCATGTACGCCGTGAATATCTACGCCTGCGGCAAAAATCTTTGAATCCCGGGCCAGGGCCATCGCCGTCAGATAGCCGCCGTAGGAACCTCCGTACACGCCAATCTTCGCCGGATCGACAAAATTTTGGCGTTGCAGCCATTCGCCCGCCGCTTTGACGTCCTGATACTCGGACGCGCCCGCAGGACCGCCCGCAGCGGGGTGATGGAATTCGTAACCGTAGCCGATTCCCAGGCGATAATTGACCGCCAACACCACAAAACCCAGACTGGCCAGGTATTGATTGGAAGCATAAGCGTTGGAGTAATAATCGGAATAATTCCAGCCCAACAACATTTGCCTCGGCGGGCCTCCGTGCAAATATACAATGGCCGGTTTTCTGGCCGCGCCGCTTTCCGGTAAAAACAGATCAGCATGAACCGAAACTCCGTCAGCAGAAGTGAAAATAACCTGTTTCGGCGTGATTAAGGTTGATTTTGGAAAGTCGGTAGGAAGTAAATCCGCCCCTACTAATTGGACGGCGTTTTTATTTGACCTGTTGAACTGCATAATTGCAACTGTCGGAGGCTGCTGCGGAGTGGCGCTGATGAATGCCAACGCATTCCCGTCGCCGGTCAATACGGGCGTCCAGGCCAGTCCCGCCCCCTGGGTCAATATCTGCATATCCGCGCGATCGACGCTTACTTTCGCGGCGTGCCTCCTTTCCAGATCCAGCGGATCGGCGCCCGTGTTGGCGCTAAACGTCAAATATTTCCGGTCGGCGCTTAGTTTAATATGCTCGCACATAAAATTACCCGGCGTCAGTAAAGTCGGCGTTCCTCCGGTAGCCGCCGCGGAGTACAAATGCGGCCATCCGTCCTGGTAAGTTAAAAAGACGATCCGGTCGCCGGTAGCCCAATGCAAATTAGCTCCGCCATGCGTGGAAGGTTCCGAACCTCTAAGCGTGACGGGCGCTTTCCATAAAAGCGTTGGCGTTTTAGCGCTTAAATCGGCGGTATAAATACTCCAAGGTTCATGCCGGTTAACCAACATGGAATCGGGCGCGCCGCCCGCGCCGGGCGTTCTGACAAAAACAATTTTCTTGCCGTCGGGCGACCAATGGGGCGAATCATCAAAGTTATAAGACGGCGCGATCCATTGGATCGGCGCGTCGGCGTTGGTATAGACGCCAATGATGGAATGGTCGCCCCGATGAGAGACAAAAAGCAATGACCCGCCGTCGGGACTCCATTCCAGCGAACCGACGTTTCCTTTAGTGGCGAATAAACTTTTTGCGCCGTTAGCGCTGTCAACCGACGCTTCCCAAACCTGCCCGCCCTTGATAAAAGCGACTTTTTTGCCGTTGGGAGCAATAATGGGATAATCGCCTTCCGATAAATATTTAACGTCGCCGCCGTCAAACGGAACGCTCGCAACCTGGACTTTGAAAGGCGTCGTTTCAGACGACGGGTTAGTCGGCAAACCGGTTTCCCAATTGCCTCCATGCTCGCCGCCGCGCACAAAGACCACCCGCTGGCCGTCGTCTGAAATTGAAAGGCTCGAAATTTCCTGCCCGTCGTCCTTATCATAGCGGGTGAGTTTCCTGGCATGAAATGCCGGCCCCTCGGCTACATATATGTTTCTTTTGCCCTGCTCGTCTAATGTCCAGGCAATTTTAGCGCCTTTGGCCGAAGCGCATAATTCCGCCGGGAAAGGATATTTTTTGAAGGCTTCAAACCCGCCGGTTTGCGCTGTTAAGCCCAGCGGGATAAATAACAGGAAGAGGTATTTTTTCATAAACAAATTGGTTTCGATTAAAAAAGTAAATTTAAAAAACTTTGCGATAATCGGGCATTTTTGATTCGATAAAAGCCGTATATTCTTCGTATGCAAAATTTAAAGTCGGAGGTCAATCAGAATTAATGGTTAAATTTGTCTTCGCTTTATCCGGTATCCTTATTTTTTAATTGCCAATCTGGTTAATATGACGTCCTTCATTCAAAAACGCTATTCCGCATTTTTATTTTTATTCATGGCCCTTGTACCCGCCTTACGCGCGCAGGTAACGGTCTCCCCCGTTTTCCCGACGCCTGAAGACACGGTTACGATTACCTTCGACGCGACACAGGGCGACGCCGGCCTGGCCAATTTTACCGGCGATATTTACGCCCACACGGGCGTCATCACCAACCTCAGTACAACCCCCAGCGACTGGAAATATGTAAAACATCCTTGGGCGACCACCTTTGCAGATATTAAACTGACGCCCGTCGGTAATCATTTATATACCTTGACCATCCCGAATATCCGCGCTTTTTATGGCGTTCCCGCAGGCGAAACTATTCTAAAACTGGCGTTCGTTTTCCGGAACGCCGACGGCAGTATAACCGGTAAAGGCCCCGGCAGTTCCGATATTTTTTACGACGTCTATGCTTCCGGAAGTTCCACGCTGCTGGCTAAATTAGTCCTTCCGCAACAAAAATCAATGGTGTTAACTCCCGGCGCTCCCATTGTCATTGACGGCGAAGCGTCCATTGTCAGCGCGCTCAATCTAAAGGACAACGGCGTCTCTATCGCAAATTCCGCAGCCGGACGTAGCTTGAAATATACGCTCAGCGCTTCTGCTGGCGCTCATACCATCGTTTTTACGGCCTCGACGGCTACCCAGACGGTGAAAGACAGTTTTAGCTATGTGTCCGCCGCGCCCAATAAAATCGCCGATCCCCCTGCGGGCGCGCAACTGGGCGCCAACCTAAGCGCCGACGGAACGTCCATGACGCTGCTTTTTCAGGCGCCCCGCAAAACCGGCGTTTTCGTGATCGGTAATTTCAACAACTGGCAGTTGGACGCCAAATATCAGATGAACCTAAGCGTGGACGGAAATACCTGGTGGCTGACCGTTTCCGGCCTGACGTCCGGCCAGACATATATGTACCAATATTTGGTCGACGGCTCGTTTAGATATCCCGATCCGTTGAGTACGTTGGTTTTAGACCCTGCCAACGACCCGTATATTAACACGCCCAATAACATCGTTTACCCTAACCTACCCGCTTATCCGACCGGGCTGACGACCGGCATGGTTTCCGTTGTGTATCCCGGCAAAGCGCCTTATGCCTGGAAAACGACCAGCTATCTGCGTCCGCAAACATTAGATCTGGTCGTGTACGAACTCCATATCCGCGATTTCGTTGCCCGCCATAGTTACCAGGCGTTGATTGATACCATTAATTATTTGAAAAGCCTGAACATTACCGCCATTGAGCTTATGCCAGTCAACGAGTTTGACGGCAACGATAGTTGGGGCTATAATCCCGATTTTCACAACGCGCTGGATAAATACTATGGTACGGCGGATAAATACAAAGAATTCATCGACCTCTGCCACCAAAACGGGATAGCCGTCATCATGGACGTCGTATTCAACCATATTACGTACAACAATCCCATCGCGCAAATGTACTGGAATGCCGCCGCCGGAAAACCCGCCGCCGACAACCCGTGGCTGAACGTGGACGCTCCGCATCCCTACAGCGTATTCAACGATTTCAACCACGAAAGCCAGTTTACCAAAGATTATATGGATCGCTGCCTGAAAACCTGGCTCGTCGACTATAAAATTGACGGCTTCCGGTTCGACCTGGCTAAAGGGTTCACGCAAAAACAGTCAACCACCGACGCGCAGTCCAGCGCGTACGACCAGTCGCGCGTTAATCTTTTGACCCGCGTGTACAATGTCGTGCAAACCGCATCTCCGGGCGCTTATGTGATCCTTGAATATTTTGTCGACAACAGCGAAGAAAAAACCATGGCCAACCTCGGCGCCCTGATCTGGGGAAATATGAATGTTCCGTATAATCAATGCACGATGGGCTACTCCGATAACAGTAATTTGAGTTGGGCCAGTTATAAAGCGCGCGGCTACAACACGCCCAACGTGGTCGCTTATATGGAAAGCCACGACGAGGAACGGCTCATGGTCAGGAACATCCTTTACGGCAATTCCAGTAATGGATATAATGTAAAAAACGTTCCTACCGCCCTGCATCGCAACGAAGCTGCGTCGGCGTTTTTCTATACCGTTCCCGGCCCTAAAATGCTGTGGCAGTTTGGCGAACTGGGCTACGACATCTCTATCAACTTCAACGGACGCATCGGCGCTAAACCTATCCACTGGGAGTATTTGCAGGATTCCGCCCGCCATCGCCTTTACGACGTCACGCGCGACCTGATTTATTTGAAAACCCATTATCCGGCTTTTCGCGCGGGCGACCACAATCCGTCCGATCTCGACGGCGGCCTGGTCAAAGCCTTTCACGTGTCCGACGTCGCTTTTAGTACAACCGCGCTGGGCAATTTCGACGTCTCAGCCGCCGACCTGGCCGCTAATTTTCAGCACACTGGCTGGTGGTACGATTACCTGTCCGGCGACAGCGTCAATATTACTTCCGCCGCCGCGACCCGCCATTTACTCCCCGGCGAATACCACGTTTATACGGATAAAAAACTGGCCGCCCCGCCCAGCGGTTATTTAAGAACCGCCACCGGTACGGCAGACGTCGCCGAATACGTTAACCTGTTCGAGGTATTTCCGAATCCCTCCACAGGCGCCGCTTTCGTAGGCTATCAACTCCGCCAGGCAGCCGACGTCCAATGGGATATTTTTGATCTGACGGGCAGGCGCGTTTTTGCGGGCGCTATATCCCGCCGCGCGGAGGGCAGTTATTCTGAAGCGATTCCGGCAGATTTGCCGGCGGGGATGTATCTGATTCGGCTTTCAGCGAATGGAGCCATTATTACGAAAAAATTGGTAAAAGAGTAGAGCGACAAAAATTCAGGAAAGGGATTTATTTTTATTTTTTGCAAAAAATAAAAATAAATCCCATCTACTGCCTTTTTTTTGCATCTTTTATAAAACTCCAGTTTAGATATGCAAAAAATAAAAGTCTTATTAGCGTTTGCGCTTGTTGTTTTTCTTAGCGGCTGTAGCCGGCAGAGATCTAATTCACCATCCGGTAAAATGAACGCTGACACGGCCTCGCCGGGTATAGGCGGATATTCGCAGACAGGAAGGGCGTCGGCCATGGATTTGGCAGAACCTGCGCCTTTGGATAAGACCGCCCCGCCGCCGTCCGCCTCTTTTTCTTCGCCTTTTTTATCTTCCTCGGCGGCGGTGGAGAACAACAGGGATACGACCAGGAAATTTATCCGGACGGCCGATTTAAAATTCAGAGCCGCTAATGTTTATCAATCAACCGTGGAAATAGAAAGTATCACGGCCAAACACAAAGGTTTTGTGGCCGATACGCATTTGGAGAGCCATATTGACAATGTAACAAGCTCTCCCGCGAGCGCCGATTCTTTAGTGGAAACTACTTTTTTTACCGTAAGCAATACCATGACGCTGCGGGTTCCTAATACGGAACTGGATACGACGCTCAAAGAAATTACTAAAAACATGGAGTTTTTAGATTACCGGACCATTAAAGCCGAAGACGTCGCGTTGCAACTGCTATCCAACACCCTGGCTCAAAAACGTTCGGCAAAAACAGAGGAAAGGCTAACGAACGCGATTGATCAGAAAGGTAAAAAACTGAATGAAACGACGACCGCCGAGGAAAGCGTTTTGAACAGACAGGAACAAGCCGACTCAGCCAAAATGGCCAATCTGTATCTGACCGATCAGATTAAATTCAGTACCATCCATTTAGCGCTTTACCAGCGGCCGTCGGTTAAAAATGAGATGATTGCGAACGATAAAAACTTCGCTGCCTATCAGCCCGGGTTCGGCGCTAAAATGCTGGACGCCTTGAAAACGGGTTGGGATATGATAGCGGCTATTTTTCTATTTTTGATACAATGCTGGGCATTAATATTAATTGGAGGAATTATCTATCTATGCTTCAAAAAATTTGGATATAAACTTAGAAGGCTGAAAAAATCTAAAGAGAATAGCGTTTAATTATTTCCCAAAAAAGCAACCGCGATTTCCATAATACCGCCGCCATTCTTTATTTTTGTCCGACGCTTATTTCCAACCGCCCTTCATCGCTTATATACATGAAAATTTTGATTTCCGCGCTCGGCTGCTGCTGCTTTTTTGCCCTTCAGGCCGTTTATGCCCAACCCTTGCAACCCGCGCCCGCCTCCAATACGGCGGTATTCGATCAATACGTCGCGAAAGCGGTGCAGGACTGGCATATCCCGGGATTGGCGATCGTGGTGGTGAAAGACGGCAACGTGGTATTCAAAAAAGGGTACGGCGTGAAACACGCCGGGCGGCCCGATCCGGTGGATACGAAAACGCTGTTTGTTTGCGCGTCGACAACCAAAGCGATGACCGCCGCCTGTATGGGGATACTGGTCGACGAAGGCAAAGTTAATTGGGACGATCCGTTGATCAAATACCTGCCTGATTTTCAACTCTACGACGCCTACGCGACGCGCGACCTCAGGGTGCGCGATTTGTTTCTCCACAACTCCGGCGTCGGCAATGCCGATTTTTTGTGGAGCGGAAACGGCAACACATCCGACGAAATCCTGAATAAAATGCGGCTGGTAAAACCAAGTTACCCGCTGCGTTCCAGTTTTATCTATCAAAACATTTTTTACCTCGCGGCTGGGAAAGTGATTGAAAAGGCGAGCGGCGTGACCTGGGCCGAATTCATTAAAGCCCGGATTTTCAAACCGCTCGGGATGAACCGCACCAAACCGACCCTCGCCGAAACCGTCGGCGACCCAAACCGGACAGGAGCGCATTTTTGGGTCAATAAAAAAGTCGTGGAGGTGGACGTGGATACCGCCGACGCCATAGCGCCTGCCGGATCGGTTTGGTCTTGCGTAGACGATCTGGCGCTTTGGGTGAACTGTATGATCGACAGCGCCAAATACGGGTCAGGCAGGTTGCTGAAACCCGCTACCTGGGCGGAACTTCTGAAGCCTCAAACCCTGGTGACGGAGGCAGAGTTTTATCCGACCCAAACAATCATTAAGCCGCATTGGAAAACCTACGGCTTTGGGTGGTTCCAGCACGATTATAAAGGCGAAAAACTCAATTTCCATACCGGCAGCTTGGGCGGAGCCATCGCGATACACGCTCAAATACCCGACCGCCGCGTCGGCGTATTCATTGTCGGTAACCTCGACCACGCCGAACTCCGTCACGCGCTGATGTACCGCGCGCTCGACGAATTCGCGCTCGGAGGCGACCGCGACTGGAGCGGCGAATTTCTGACTTTATACGGAGGCTTAAAAGCGGACGCGGAGAAACGACAAAAAGAAGCGGAAGCAAAACGGGTATTGAACACGCGACCTTCTTTACCCCTGGAAGCCTATACTGGAAAATATGCCGACCCGGCGTACGGCGAAGTAACGATCCGAATGGACGGCGACAAATTGCGGTTTAATAATAACGGCCGCACTTTCGCGACTTTAGAGCATTGGAACTACGACGCCTTCAACGTCCGGTTTGACCGCGAATGGTATGGCAAATCCATGCTGCATTTTGCGATCGACGAAAACGGAAAACCGGCTACCTTATTTTGGGCCGGTATGACGTTTACGCGGGTACCTTAAACAGGTTATTCGCGAAGGGACGCTTATTTTTTTGGTCATAGTAATAATTTAGGGACTATCTTTGCCTGTATTCTTTGTTAAGAACAAACACGCTATGCCTTATCCCCCCGCCCTGGCCAGAATTTGCTGTTTCCTGCTTTTTTTCTCGGGCGCCTGGCTGCATGCGCAACAGAATTTTAGTCTGACGCGGTTTCCACAAGATAATCAGTTACTACCCAGAAACGTCGGAACTGGCAAAGGCGTCTTTTTTATCGAGGGCTGGATTCTGAAAGCAGCGCCCTACGACGCCGTTACCGTCAAGATCTTCAGGGATACTTCGTTTTATAGCCAGCAAACTTCCTCGATTGTTTTTACTTCCGACACGTTCAAATTCAGGTTCCCGGTTGAAATTCCCGCCGAATTAAAAAACTACCGCCTCGAACTATCAACGATAAAAAACGGACAGGCGACGCTGGCCCGCAAAGCGGAACGAATCGTCGCCGGCGACGTCATCCTCGTCAACGGCCAGTCCAATAATATCGGCTCCATCGAGGATCCCGATCAGGATGATTTTTTACGTTCTCATACCGTGCAGTTTGGCTGGAACAATATAAACTATACGCAACCCGGCAAGTGGCCGCCCCGACTGGCGAAATCCATTATACGGCAAAACCATATTCCCGTCGCGCTATTCAACGAATCCGTAGGAGGCGAAACAGAAGATTATTACCTGAAAAAAAACAGTTCTCTGACGGACGGCGTTTACGGCGACGCTTATCAAAGAATGGCGGCGGCAGAAGTAGCTCAACAAGTGCGGGCTATTTTTTGGTGGCAGGGTGAATCGGACGGGTGGGTAACTAACCCTGACACCTTCAAACTAAATTTCAAGCAGTTGGTTAAAGACTGGGCGGTCGATTATCCGGGCGCGCAGGTTTATTATTATCAAATAAGGTTTCGCTCCTGCGCGCAGATTCGCCCGGAGATCATGGACGAACAAAGGCAGGCAGCCAAAGAGATCAACGGCGTCGAGTTGATGAGCGTCACTGCGGCGGAAAGCAATGGCTGCCATTTTTATTACAATAACGGATACGACTCCATCGGCAACCGCGCTTACCGGCTGTTCGCTTCCAAAAATTATGGCGGTTCCAGCGTCAACGTCCGTCCGCCCATGATCGATTCGGCCTGGTTTGGGTCAAAAAATGAGGTTGTCCTGCACTTTAAAAACCTGACGGGATCACTCGCTGTTGTCGGTTCGCCCTGGAGTGATTTTGTGCTGAACGGCGGGAAAGCGCAAATTACTGGTGGTCGCGCTTCAGGTCTTACCGCTTCCGTCTTTATTTCGGGCGACACTTCCGGCCTGACTTCGATCAGCTACCTGGCGCATATCGATACTTCCAATAACTGGCTTGTTAATCCCCTCGGCGTCGGGGCGCTAACTTTTTTGGATGTGCCCATCCTTAGAAATGTAAGAACAGGCGTTACAGACCCTACCGCAAACGCGCCCATACGACTTTACCCAACCCTGACGGAAGATTTTTTCGAGGTTGTCGGTACAAATGAAAGTATGGAACCAGCGGATTTGAAGATATTTGATTTAGCTGGCAGACTAATGAGCGCCCAAAAATTAGAACTGGGAAGCGAACCCCGTCCGGTTTCTATACAAAATCTGCCGGCGGGGTATTATCTGGTTGACCTGCGCGGCACAGGATGGAGGAAAGCGTTCAAAATAACCAAATTGTAATACCGAAACGACCGAGAGCGGGGAGCGGTTAATAAGTTAGCGTACGGCATGAACTTATTTTTTCTTGAATAAGGAGAAAAATAACTCATCATTCATCATTTCTCTTTTACCTTTCTTTCCAAAGTTTCAATTCAAAAGGAATAACTTTGCCCGATTGCGTAAAAGAAAAACTACATTCGTCAAATCTCGGCCTGCGCCATTTTACTTTCACATTATTCGACAGACCATATGGTTCGGTGGGAATGCCTAAACCGTTCTGATCCATGATATGATTAAAGTTGATATCATGATATACGGTTACGGCATACGTGCCAAAAGGGAAATCGGGCAGTTCGACGCGGACCGTGGAAGGCGTCTGAGCGTCGACCGGCACCCGCTTCGAAAATATATATTGCTTGTCTTTCAGGAAAGTTTCCTGATTATTGAAAATAGTGATGTGTAAATCGCCCGTATGGGCTTTGATGTTATTAATTTCAATCACCAGGACGCCCGCGTTGGTAGGAGACTGGGTAAAATTAAGAGAAAAAAAAGCCGGTATAAAAAGAACGGTCTTAAAAAGCGATATCTTTTTCAAAGGTTTTGTATTTGACGCCTAGATAATAATGGGCAAACGTTGTAAACAAAAAGATTGTTGTCGAAGCGGGTTGTAACGGGACGCAATTAACGCCAATTTAACTGCCTGAACGCCGTATTTTATTTTTATTAACGGCCTTTTATTTTCT
>JBBRMZ010000090.1:0-18291 GCA_038230555.1 Chitinophagales bacterium | reverse complement strand
TAAACATTTTTACTGTAGCAGCGCGTCGAGCGCATTTTCCAGGCTAACTTCGCCCTGGAGAATAGAATTAAGCTGAATTTTTCCTGCCTTATCAATCAAAAAATAAGTAGGCAGGCGTTTCACGCTATATTTTTCCTGAACCGCGCCTCCGTCGCCGTCGCGGCATGAAATACCAGAAAGATTATTTTCTTTTAAGAATAATTTCCAATCAGTTTCATTTTTGTCAATTGAACAATAAATAAAGACTGCGTTTTTCCCTTTATATTTTTCGTTGAACAGCCGTTGCGTGTATTTAATATGTTCTTTACAAGGCCCGCACCAGGAGGCCCAAAAATCCAGGTAAATGACTTTTCCCGCAAAATCAGCCAGCGCTATTTCATGCCCGTTCGCGTCTTTTGCAGCAAAGGCGGGGGCGGGGTCGTTCATTTTAAGACCCTGAAAATTAGCCGGTTGTTTAGAAACCAGGGTAGCCGCCGGATCGAAAGCTTGATTTTGCGTTTGCAGGCCGACGTCGTTTAAAGGAGGACTTTGACCGCTGCCGCCAAACGCCCGGGCCTGCGTTTTGAAGAGCGCTTCCGTCCAAACTGGGTTTAGTTCAAACAGCTCCATGGAACAAAAATCAGGTATAATCAGATGGGATTTCCCCGCATCTCTGCCTTCTAAAGTTAGCCGTGCAGTTTCTTTAAGAACGCTTTCATATTCGGGATACGGAGTTTTATACTGACTAAAACGTTGAACTGCCTCGTCCATTTCCTGTTCAGAAGCGGTTGCAAAAGGCAGGAGCAGGTTTTTTGCTAAAAGGAAGTAAAGCGTTTTCTTATCTTTAGGGATAAAGCGTTCAAAGCCGCAGGCAGGCGATAAAGAGTCAAAACAAACGCGATCCTGCGTAACGGTTTCGGTAATTGTTTCTTCACTGAAACCGACGCCAAAAAAGGGAACCCAGCCTACTACCCCGGCGTCAGTTTTAATTTTATAGAATTGATCGTAGTACGTCGCCTTATTATATTTATACGGGTACATTTCGGCGGTGCGAACGTTAAGAAATTCGGTCTTTTCTCCGGCGTTTAGAAACCCTGTCGCGTCTTCGGGAGTTTGCGGCGTTTTTGCCATTTGCAGCGGGATGGAAGCCGTTGCATAACGGACAATTTTATTTTTTCTCTGGATTAGCGCTGTTTCCATTGGGGGAAGGGAGCCCGTTTCTTTTTCTTCCCGGTATAAAAGCCATTGATCCAAGAAACGCAAATAGCAATCGTTATTGAGCGCTTCTGTTTTAACCGGATTGATTTGCTTTAAAAAATCAAAGTAATCCGCCGGGATACGGCGTTTCGGATCCGTATTATTTAATCCGAATTTTTGATAGTATAGCATAAGCGAATAGGCGCGCCAATATTCAACGTCGGCATAAATATAGGCTGAGAAAGACGCGGTGAATTTGGCTTTTTCTGGCGCCGGATACTGAAGAAAGAAATTTTTCTTTAGCTGGTAGCGGCGTTCAATATATTGTTCATAATCAACGGCAGAATAATTTTGCAGGGAATCCAAAACATTAGCCTCGTCCGTCCAATCTTTATCCTGCGCGGCGCTCCGGGTAAGACAGGTATTTTGAGCAGCCCCTTCTCCTTCAAAAACGACAGTCTCCGCCGGTCGTTCGCCGTTGAACCGCATTCGGATTGTATCGCCGCCGGTTAGATATATTTTGAAAATGGCTTCTTTATAATGCGCAAAAACGACGACGGGCTGTTTTAAGCGAACTCTCAGCGCAAAGACGCCGGATGCCGAGTCAATAATGGCGTCGTAATAAATGGTTTCTAAGGTAAATGGATTATTTTTATAAGAAAAAGTAATAACAGGTGCGCCTCCGTCGTCTGTTTTTCCTAAAATTACCGCGTCCTGCTGCGCCGAAACCAGGTCGTAAAGACATAAAAAACTTAGCGCGAATATGAATCTCCAATGCAGCCTTGTTTTTTTCTCCATCATAGTTTTCCCTTTAACTAATATTGGAAAACTCCGTAGGGGCTTTCAATCGTCATTTTTTCTCCGTCATTGGAAGATGCGACGCGGCCTACCACTTTTGCGTCTATATTAAACGATTTTGACAGACCGATCAACTCGTTGGATACGGATTCTTTACAATATATTTCCATTCTGTGGCCCATATTAAAAACTTGGTACATCTCTTTAAAACTAGTGGCTGACTCGTGTTGAATCAATTGAAAAACTTCCGGCTGGGCAAACAAATTGTCTTTAATGATATGTTTTTGGCGTATAAATTTCAACGCCTTGGTCTGGCCGCCGCCCGTGTTGTGAATGATCCCGGTAATTTGAGGCTTAAACAATTGAACCGCTTTTTTCAATAAAGGTAAATAAGTGCGGGTAGGGGAGAGGAGGAGCTTTCCAACCGTCGTTTCCGTTCCCCCCGCAAGAATAGGATCCGTCAGTAACTTTTGGCCGGAATAAACCAAATGCTCGGGAGTAAGCCGCTCAAAACTTTCAGGATATTTCGCTGCGTAGGAATGGTTTAGCACGTCGTGGCGTGCCGAAGTCAGCCCGTTGCAACCCATCCCGCTGTTATACTCGTTTTCATAGGACGCCTGGCCCGAAGAGGAAAATCCCACGATGACGTCTCCTTCCTGAATATTGTTAATGACTAAATCCTGCCGTCGCATCCGCGCGAAAGCGGTAAAGCCGACGTCGATGGTGCGCACAATATCGCCAACGTCCGCCGTTTCGCCGCCCGCCAAATGAATATGTATGTCATATTTTTTTAATCCTTCAACAAAATCCGCCGCGCTGTGTATAATGTTTTTCAGAACGTCTCCGCTTATTAGCCGTTTATTTCGTCCGATGGTGGAAGATAAAATGATTTGGTCCATACTGCCGACGCAGCCCATATCGTCGAGATTCATCACAATGGCGTCCTGCGCTATATTTCTCCAAACGGATAGGTCGCCCGTCTCTTTCCAATATAAATAAGCCAAACCGGTTTTAGTGCCGGCTGTATCGGCGTGCATAATATTGCAAAAATCACGATCGCCTGCCGCAATATCCGGTAATATCTTGCAAAAGGCGGTCGGGAAAAGCCCTTTATCAAGACCTTCAATGGCGTCGTGCACTTCTTTTTTATTGGCTGAAACGCCTCTTCCAGCGTATCTGTCCGCGTCGTTCATCATCTTCATTTTTTATGGGGGAAAGATACGATAAGAAGTTATGAGTTATGAATTATGAGTTATGAAATACCGTAGGGAGCGAGCTAAAAGCGGAGTATTCGGTATTTTTTGAAATCCTATGCCTGAAACCGGCGTCAATCAGGAATATCCTTATCGGCGTCGTATAAAATGTAGAGCATAATATAATAGCGGTAATCGGATTTTTTTTTAAAACAACCAACTATTTGCGCCTCATACTATAATTACAAAAGATAAAATAAAATAGATGAACAAACAAGCCTGTTTTAGCATTAAGCATGTATATTTGCTTATTAATACTGAATCTAAATAAAATAAGGTTGAACTTTTGAAGCTTTAGGGGAGTCTAAAAATAAAAGGCAGTTGTTATGGTCTTTGTCTTTTTTGCCAAACGTCCTAAAATTAGACAAATCAATATAACCCTTGTTTTCAAATTATGCAACTTGTTGATAATGAATTATTTGTACTTTCATAATTCACAACTCATCATTCATAACTCATAACTAATCATATTATGTCTTTAAAAACGGCGTCCGACCTGAAAGAGGGAGAAACAGGAATGATTTTGAGCTACGGAAACGACCGGATAGCGGGAAAACTACTCTCTATGGGGTTTATTCCAGGTAAAACGTTGCGCCTCGTTCGTAAATCTCCGTTTGGGGGCGGTCTATATTTGAAAATGGAAGAGAACGTTATTGCGGTTCGTGAAAATGAGGCAAGCTATATTTTAATTTCCGATACCCAGGTATGATCCCGCTCTTTTCAACGCTTGCCGCTTTTCTTTCTATTTTTCCATCTTTATGATCGCTCAGAAATTTTCATTTGCCCTTATTGGTAATCCAAATGCGGGAAAATCCTCTATATTTAATCAATTAACCGGGCTAAGACAAAAAACAGGCAATTTCCCGGGCGTGACCGTGGAAAAAAAAACCGGCCTGGCTACGCTTGCCGACTACCGGCAGGTGAGCGTAATGGATTTGCCGGGCGCCTATAGCCTGTATCCCAATTCGCAGGACGAACGCATTGTATTGAATATCCTTTCCAATCCCCAAGATCCCAATTATCCGGACGCAGTTATATACGTTGCCGACCTGACTAACCTGGAACGTCATTTATTATTGCTGTCTCAAATTAAAGATCTCGGTTTGCCGCTTATTTTGGCGTTAAACATGATTGACCTCGCCGTGGAGGAAGGCGTTTTTTTCGATAAGAAAAACCTGATTAAAGACCTGGAGGTTCCGGTGGTCGGCGTCAATGGAAGAACGGGGGAAGGCGTGGAAGAATTAAAAGAATGGATGTTCGCCCAATCTATTCAAAAACGGGATATTGCCGCTCAATACAGCCCGTTTGAAAAAAAAGCGTACTTCTATAGTCCGACCGACGCCGAGCGGAAAACAATAGATAAGATCCGGACTGTTTTACCGGATGCAGACGTCCCTTATCGCGCCCTGCTTTGGGCGCATCATTACGATCGTCTGCCTTTCCTGACAAATTTTCAGAAAAATACCATTAAACAGGCTGCGGAAAGCGAGAAGTTTGAAGACCTGCGCTTGCAGATCACTGAAACGCTGCAACGGTTTGATAAAATACAACCCATCATTCGCGGCGCGATCCGTAAGCCAAAAAATGAATCGGTCACGCTAACCGATCACATCGACCGTATCGTTACGCATCATATTTACGGCCCGCTCATTTTTTTTGGTATTCTGGCCCTGATTTTTCAATCCATTTTCTCCTGGGCCGCAATTGGTAAGGACGCGATCGAACAGGCATTTATCGGCCTTAACGTTTTATTAAAAAACCAACTGCCGCGCGTTTGGATCACCGATTTAATCACCGATGGCGTACTTGCAGGGTTAAGCGGCGTATTACAGTTCATACCGCAAATTGCTGTTTTGTTTTTTTTTATCGGCTTGCTGGAAGAAGTGGGATATATGGCCCGGTCGGTTTATCTGTTCGACCGGATTATGCAGAAATTTGGTATGAACGGACGCAGCATCGTCGCGCTCGTATCCGGAGGCGCCTGCGCGATCCCGGCCATTATGTCCACGCGAACCATCAGCAACTGGAAAGAACGGTTGATCACCATTATGGTCACTCCGCTGATTAGCTGTTCCGCCCGGATTCCGGTTTTTGTTTTATTGGTCGGTTTTATTGTTCCCCAAAAAAGAGTACTGGGATATTTTAGCTTTCAGGGTTTAGTTTTTGGCGGTTTATATGTATTGAGCGCGGTTTCGGCGCTGGCGTCTGCCTATGTGTTCAAACGGATTTTAAAAACCAATGAAAGCACGTTCCTGATGATCGAACTGCCAGACTATAAACTTCCGCATTGGAAAAACGTATGGTATAATGTCCTTCAAAAAGTACGCTCCTTTGTTACCGAGGCCGGTAAAACCATTATTGTGGTTTCCATTATTCTTTGGTTCCTGGCCAGTTTTGGGCCTCCCGCTTCAATGCAACGCACAATCATTGCAAGCGAAACGGCGGCGAAAACTGAAAATTTATCTCCTCGGCAAACCAACGACTATATCGCCTCTAAAAAACTGGAAGCCTCGTTCGCGGGCCGCTTAGGAAAATTTATTGAACCTGCCATATCGCCGCTTGGGTTCGATTGGAAAATAGGGATCGCTTTAATCAGTTCTTTTGCTGCAAGGGAAGTATTTGTCGGCTCCATTGCCACTATCTACAGCGTAGGCAGCGATCCCGATAATACGTCGTCAATCCAGGAACGCATGAAAAAAGAAATCCGGCCCAACGGATCGCCTGTTTATTCGCTTGCCGCTTCCCTGTCGCTGATGATATTTTACGTTTTTGCGCTTCAATGTATGAGTACTATTGCCGTTGTGCACCGAGAAACCAAGAGTTGGAAGTGGCCCCTCATACAATTTTTATATATGGGAGCGATGGCTTATGTGGGTAGTTACCTCGTTTATCATCTTTTTAGGTAGAAAAAACGTTAAATCATCAAATTATTTACAAAATTTTTGTTTTAAGAGCTTAATTATTTGTTTTTAAATACGTTAATTATTAACTTTGTATAAAATTTTAATAATCAACACTATAATTAGATGAGAAAGCAGCCGGAGCAACGGATGTTTAACTTTCCAGACGCGGAATTATACGTTCAATGTATCGAACGGATCAAAGACGCCTACCGCGATCAGGAGTTATTTAAACAATATGGTTATACCCTCGAAAAACTTAAAGGCTTCGTCAACCTTTGCGAAAAATTCAAAAACCTTCCCGACGACGACGAACTGGTAGGCGATCAAATGATTGTTACCGACAAAAAATATGACGCCGCAGAAAGGCTCAAAGCAGCCGTCCGTAGTATTATGACCCGCGTCGAAATGAAATTCAACAACCGTAGCGGCCGGTACCGCAAATTTGGAACCGCCAAGATAGGCGATATGACCGACGCCCAGTTGTTGTTTTGCGGACGCCGCGTAGTGCGGGTGGCGCGCCAGCAAATCGATTTTTTGGAAGACGTGGGACTCAGTGAAAATCAAATCCACCGGGTGCAGGAAGCCTGCGCCAATTTTGAAAACGCCATGAACATCCAGCAGGACCGCATTGCCGATCGCGACGTAGCGGTTGAATCGCGGGTGGAACTGGGCAATAAGATTTATCAGGAATTTATTACCCTTTGCAGTGTGGGTAAAGACGTCTGGTTTGAAAAAGACCCGTTGAAATATGACAGGTATTGCGTCTATGAAAGCAATAACGATCAAAAAATAGCAAGGAGAGAAAAAGAGAGGTCGGGAAACCTCGCGCAGGCAGGCCGTTAATTTGTATAGAAGCGATTCATCGCGTCTCATGCTCAACGATCGCATCCCTTGCTCATCGATCGCGTCTTTTGATGAACGACCGCGTCCGACCCCTCTTGCGGGTTTTATCGTCGTTTACTTCCTTTTTTAATACCTTTGGAACGCTGTATTAAAAAATCGCGCTCCATGAAATTCCTGTCTTACACTGTAGGCCGCAATAGTTCTCATTTAACTAAATATCTGGCGGCCGCCCTGGTTGTGGCGTCCGTCAGTTTGCTTTTTCCTACCAGCGCCAAATTCAATTACCATTTCCGGTTGGGAGAAACCTGGCTATACGATGATCTTTACGCTAATTTTGATTACGCGCTCGCTAAAAGCGACGAAGAAATCCAAAATGATCAATCCGAGTTTTTAAAAGATTTTGCGCCTTATTATGAATTAAATCAGGAAACAGTAAAAGAAAAGAAAAAAGCGTTTTTAATCGCTTTTGACGAGCAGTTAAAAATTGCCCGCCGGGATAATCTTTTTCAGGACGTATTTCAACATCCCAAAATATATATTGACTACGGAAACCGTACCATCGAAAAATTATACGCGCGCGGCATACTGAAACAAGATTCATTTATCGACGCCCAGCCTAAAAATTTTGTGATCAACATCATCCGCGGCAATAGCGAAGAAAAACAAACCATTCAAAATATATTGACTGCGGATAAGGTCAAAGAATTTTTAAACGATTCTCTCCCTAATTCAAATTTAATAGAACCAGGGTTTTTATATCCCCTGTTAGAACGTCTCTTGACGCCCAACCTGACGTTCAACGAAGAATGGACAAAAAAAATTAAACAGGAAAAACTCGAAAGCCTGCCCGCTTCCCGCGGTATGGTCAAAAAAGGGGAATTAATTGTCCCTAAAGGTGGCGTTGTCATTCCGGCAGTTTATCAAAAACTGAATTCCTATAAAGAACAGTACGAAACGGATAATACCTCAAGTCGTACCTATTATGCTATTTTGATGGGATATTATTTGTTGACGTCCCTGATTATCGGATTATATTGCTTCTATTTAAAATATCATACGCCGGACGCTTTCGCCAGGTTGAGATGGGTTGTTTTCCTGTTGTCCTGGATCGTTGTTTATACCTATATAACTTACGAAGTTAAAAAAACAGAAGTATTAAGCCTTTTGCTTGTCCCTTTTTGTATAGCCCCAATCGTTATTAAAAACTTTTACGACCGCGAACTGGCGCTTATAGCCCACTTAACCATTGTTCTCATAGTAGGACTGATCGTTTCGCCGGGCTGGGAATTTATATTCCTACAGATCATAGCGGGTTGGGTAGTTATTTTTACCCGTTGGGAAACGCGGTATTGGAGCCGCTTCTTTCAATCTATTTTTCTGCTTGTATTATTTTACTGGCTGGGTTTTATTGGTTTCGCTTTGATAGAAGGGAATAACTGGCAAACGACGCAATGGTCCTCGCTGGTCTGGCTTACGCTGAACGGATTCCTGACAATGCTCGCCTACCCTTTGATACCGCTAACGGGGAATTTTTTTGGATATACATCCAGTATAGCCTTGGCGGAGCTAAGCGATCTGAATCATCCATTGTTAAAAGAACTTTCCCTCCAGGCGCCGGGTACTTTACATCATTCTTTACAGGTATCTAACTTGGCGGAAGCCGCTGCGCTTTCTATAAAAGCAAACGCTTTGCTCGTAAAAGTGGGCGCTTTATATCACGACGTCGGGAAAATCATCAATCCGATCTATTTCATTGAAAATCAATCTGACAATGATCCGCATGCAAACCTGCAGCCGGAAGAATCAGCTCAAATAATAATAAATCATTTACGCGAGGGAGTAAAATTAGCGGAAAAATACGGATTACCCGACGTTGTCGCCAATTTTATTAAAACCCATCACGGCGATACAGTCGTGAAAGTTTTCTTTATGGCATATAAAAATGTGCATGGCGACGCGGAAAAAAATAAAAAACTTTTCCAGTATCCTGGCCCTAAACCCCGGACGCGGGAAGAAGCCATTTTAATGTTAGCCGATTCAATCGAGGCAGGTTCAAAAGCCCTTCAGCGTCCTACGCTGGACGCGTTAGCGGATACGGTGGAAAAAATTACGGCTGATAAAATTTCGCAGGGACAACTATCGGATTCAGAACTTACTTTTCAGGAGTTAGAAACTTGCAAAGACAGTTTTAAGCAGACATTAAAAAGTATTTACCATATACGTCTGGAATACCCTTCCGAACGATAATTAATAATTATTTACCCTTCGGCGCCTAAAAATACGCTGAAGGGTAAACAACTAATAATCTTCTTCTTCATCCTCGTCGCCCTTGCGGCGTCCTCTGCGCGAAGACGGAATATAATCGTCATCCTCCTCGTCCGAACTGGTTGAGGCGGAACTGGCGGCGCTCTTGTGGGGAGCGGGAGAAGCGTCGTCCTCCTCCGAAATTCCTTCGAGGTCCAGTTCGTCTAAAGAAAAGTCTTCCCGCAGTCTGCCGTCGTCATCGTAATCTTCGTCCTCGCGAATGATCTGCCGGGCTTCCTGAACGGTCATTCGGATGAGGTAGTAAACTTCTTCGGTCTCAAACGGGAGGGCCGAGATTTTTTCCCCCTTAGGGCCGGTATACATAATCAGTTTATGTGCAAAACCGTTGGGGTACTCCATTTTTACCTGCTGGATAATGTCCTTTGGTAATTTATCGTAATCTTTTACTAACCGTTTTTTCGACATCTCAAAAAAAAATTGTGGTGTATTTTGTTTTACGGATTGATAAAGTCGCAAATTTATAATGCTTCTCGAATATCAAACAGCTATTCCAAAAATAATAAGTAGATAATATAAAATTATACTTCGTAATTTAAATGTTAAGCTATAGCGGGCTGGTTTTTTATTAAAACGTCGACAATGGTATTCAAAAGATCGTCGTTCTTTTGAGCGCAACTAATACCCGACTGGCTTAACGCCTTCAAATTTTGATCCGAAACGTCGTCCATTTCCTGGCTGGCGTTCCCCAAAGCAGGTTCTATCCGGGCGTAGTTCTGTGAACGATTAATCGACATAAAAAGTTTACGCAATTGGTAATCTACTGTTTCAGAAACTCCGCTCATCATAATATTAATCAACGGACTCACCCATCCAACCAGCCCCCAGCGCCTCGCTTTCTCGTACGAATAAGGTTTTTTGATACTACCCGTACTAATTGATAATAAAAACATATTAGACGGACTTAGTAATTCATTTTCTGACGGACTAAATAATTTTAGGGCTTCAACAGCGGCGCACATGGCCGGATTATTTGCATAGACCCCGCCGTCGATCGAATAATATTGATCTTTATTTATTGCCGGAATAATAGTCGGCGAAAAAAAAGTGGGCGCCGCAGATGTGGCGCGTGCTATATCCCGTACGTAAAAATCATCCGCCGGATTCGCTTTCGCGTCGTGTTGAGTAAAAAATACCGCTTTTCTTTGTTCAATATCGTAACTTGCTATCAGCGACGGCTTAACCAAATCGCTCAGTTTTATATCGCCGAATTTTTCTTTCAGTAATACTTCCAGGTCCGAGCTTTCAAACTTTGCGCCCAGTAAACCGCTCAAAAGCCCCGGCAGCCTGCCTGAAATAGTGGGTTTAAAAATTTTCTTCCCGTTCAGTAAATATAGATCTACCGCTTCCTGCGCGGAATATTTTGGATAACCCGGGTTATGATCGTCCGGGCATAAGATCAGGCAGGTAAGTATTCCTCCCGTACTCGTACCGGCAATCAAATCAAAATACTCCGCCAGGCGGGCTTTCGGATTTCCTGTTTTCTCGATTATTTTTTTTTCAAGCGCCGTTAACACTTCGCCGGACAAAATTCCCCGGATTCCTCCGCCGTCTAAACTTAATATCCGGTATAATCTTTCTGCGTTCATAGTAATTCGTATATGCTTTCTTTGGAATGTCGGAATAGTAATTAGCTAGTAGCGCTTAGCTTATATATCATTGACTATAAATAATTTATGAAAATCATAACGTTGTTTATCCGCATACTTATAGGCTGAGTTGTAAAATAGATTTTACTCAAAATATATAAACCGGGACCGACAAGCAAATATTGTAAATTAGATTACAAAAATAATAATTCATAACTCGCAAATCTATAACATTGTTTTGAAGACCGGCGGGAAGAGTGTTCTATTTTTGCAGAATAAAGCGATTTATTTTTTCATCTAAAATATTTAAAGGCACGCAACCGTCCTTTAATAGTTCCGCATGGAATTTCCGGATATCCATTTTCTCGCCCATCTCAGCTAGCGCTTTCTTTTTCAGCGCTTGAATTTTTAACTCGCCGGTTTTATAGCTCAACGCCTGACCTGGGATCGCCATATATCGTTCAACCTCGGCGGTAATTCCATCTTCCGAGTCCGATTCGTTTTCCAGATCGTATTGGATTGCCTGCTCGCGCGTCCATCCTTTTGTATGGATCCCGACGTCTGCGACCAGGCGAATGGCGCGGTGCATTTCCATTCCGAGCCTTCCGAAATATTGATAAGGATTGGTATATAAACCAAGCTCTTTACCGAGACTTTCGCAATAAAGCGCGTACCCTTCGCCGTATGCCCCATACCATAAAAAACGTCTAAAGTCAGGTAGCAGGGTATTTTCCAATTGCAGCGAAGTTTGAAAATGATGCCCCGGTATCGCTTCGTGCAGGAACAACGCTTCATTTTGGAAATTATTAATTTTGGTAGCGTCGCCTTTCGGAATAGGGATATAAAATACCCCCGGCCGGCTTCCGTCCGGGGCGCCCTGATTATATTCCGCGCTGGCCGAAGCCTCCCTGAATTCCTCCGTCCGTTTAATCTCAAATTTTGTTTTGGGAAAAACGCTGTAAAGGTTCCTGATATTGATTTCAATTCGTTGATGAATGGACTCAAAATCCGCAAGAACGTCCGCCGGTTTTTTGTAAGGGTAAAACAGCGTGTCTTTATTGACGAAAGCAAAAAAAGATTTCAAATCCCCTTTAAAACCGACGGTCGCCTTTACTTTTTCCATTTCGCCCCTGATCCGGGCCACTTCCTGTTGACCGGTCGTAAAAATTTCTTCCGGCGTCAAGTCTGTGGTCGTCCATGTTTTTACCAGGTACCGATAATAAGCGTCTCCGCCCGGCAGCGCCCCGACTCCGGAGGTAGACCTGCATTTTGGCAAATATTCATTTTTTAAGAAATCATATAATTTTTTATAGGGATATATGACGTCGTTTTCAATAGAGGCGTTCAGAAGCTTCTTCAATTTAACTTTATCGTCCCAGGGAATTGAAGTATTAGCATCCAGTTTTTTAACCGAACCATAAAAAATATTTTTTGTAACGTCCGGCCCTATCATAGAAGTCAGTTCTGGTAAAACTTTCTTCGCCAAAGATTTCGGCAATACCCAGCCCGTTTTAATCCCTTTTCTCATATTGGCGATGGCCGTATCCGCCCATACTGGAAATTGATGAATCCGGTTGAGCCATTTTTCATAATCATCGATGGTCTTGAACGGCTGCACGCCGTCGCCCGATCCTAACTGCGCCAGATCCAGTGTTTTACCCCAAAATTGATTAATAGGCATATAGTTATCATGGAACTGAAAACCCGCCAGGTTTTGCCCGGTTTCCCATTCTAATATCCGGTAGCTAATCCGGTCGTTTTCGCTAATACGACTTGTGTCTGCCTGTTTTAGTGCCTCCCTATATTTTTGATAAAAGCCTTTTAGCGAGTCCCTGTAAACGTCGGATATATCGATGGGAAACAAATCATTGTATTGATTGACCCCGTTTTGCGTGGCTTCAAACGGATACCATTGCATCCGCTCGTCAAAATACTGATCGAACAATTTTTTCAAACTTTTAGACGACGCAGAATCACCGCCGCTGTCGAGCTTGCTATTATTCGTTTGATTAGCGCAAGCGGTTAAAAACAAACAAGTTACCAAAAAAACAAGACGGAACATAAATAATATTTAAGCGAAAATTAATTAGAATTTTATTAGTAATGCAAATAATGGCTTAAAAAAATTCCAAAAGTCCGCTGGACGATAGACTCGAAAATCAAAAGCAGATGTAATGGGTGCATAGCCCCTTTTTATCCCGTAAATCCCAGCCCGGACCTTCTTTCATCCTTGACGTCCATGCGTTTTCTTCAACCCCCTGAGTCGCCTATAAGCCATAGATAAGCCGTATATGAGTCGTGTCTGCTTCTTGTCTGCTTCATGTCTTATTCATGTCTGACCGCCTCCTTTCACCGTATTCGGTTTAGGAAAAAGTTGAACTAAAAGCTAACTAAAAAGTGTCGTATGCGTTACCGTTAAATCCACGACTGTCAACCTTTTCTGAAGCCGCAATCCATCCGCGTCGGGCTTTTCGCTTTCCTAAATCAGCGCTAATTAGTTTTTTCCTAAAAAGTGGAGACATTCGGAACTATTTAGCTAAAGCGCAAAAGAGATCAATTTTTATCTAACGGAGCAATTAACCCATAAAAGTTAGCATGATTGACATGGGTTGGCTATATTTGCATCGTTCAAAACTGATTTTTTCATAAAATAATAACTAACCTGATGACGTCAAGAAGACTTACACTTTTAATCCTGGTCGTTTTCAGCGCTGTGGCTTTGCAGGCGCAAATTACGATTAACCAAGCAAATTTCCCTTTGAAAGCAGGCGATACGGTCAAATTTAAAAACATTGACACCACCCGGACTACTTTAACAGCTCCAACCTCCGGCGCCGCGCAGTCGTGGGACTACAGTTCGATTTTAGTAAAGGATTCGGTCGCCTATACGACCTTTGCAACGGTTTCGGGAGATACAAGTTTCCCAACCGCTAATTTGGTATCCAAAGGCTCCATCAATTTAATTAACGGATTAGCTGTGCCGGTCGTCTATTATGAAAGGCTGGACGCTAACGGCTTTGTCACCCTGGGGCGAAAAACGCCTGCTACTTCAGCCAGTTTAAAGGGCGTTACCACGCTGGCCGACTCTGTTATCGTTCCTTCAACGACAAATGTATATTTGGCGTCTTTTCCGACTCCAAAATTTCCGTTGACCTACAATAGCGCCTACACGTTTTCCAACAAAACGGCGAATCCTTTTACGGTGAAGAATATTTCCGTTTTTGGCTCGTCGATCGGCGATATCTCTGCTATTTATACCAATTACGTTAAAGATACTTCTACCGTTAGCGGGTATGGCGCCTTAAAAGTTCCCAATCCGACTGCCGGAGGCGCGGCTTTCACTATTCCTGTTCTGCTCGTCAAAACCCATACGGTCAGCGTGGATAGTTTTGCTTCTCCCGGCTTGTCTACCTCCATTCTAAATCTGTTATTAAGCCAGATCGGATTAATCCAGGGCCAGGTCACAGTGACGGATAGCTATGATTTTTATTCGCTGAACGGCAGAACGAGTATCCTTAGCATGACTTTTCCGAATAATACGGGCAGTACTTCTCCGGCCACGCGCAAACCAACCGGAACCTATGCTTACCAGGAAGCGACCAAAGTAACGCCCATTTTTGAGCCGTTGGTTGCCAACGTCGAAGTTCGCATGTATCCAAATCCGGTTGCCGCTACTGGCGCTACCCTGGAATTTGAGAAAACCCTTAATACAGACTGGAATTTATTGATTATGAACGCAATGGGTCAGGTAATGAGCATTGAAAAAATTAGCGGCGGAAAAGGAATCGTTGTTCATACTTTACCGGTTGCTTCTTTGAACAACGGCGTCTATACTTATTTCCTGTTGACGGCGGAAGGCATGCAAGCCGCGTCGGGTAAGTTTATGGTGGCTAAGTAAATTAATTTTATTGTTCCCGCTTTCCTTTCTGAATTAAAGTGCTTTAGTCGGGCGAGGAATACTTTGCTCTTATAAACTATGCTATAAAATTAAATATGAGGCTTTAGGTTTATCTAAAGCCTCATATTTAATTAACGAGATGGGGTTCTATAATATATTTAAAGGCTATATTGCATCTATTCTTATTTGAAATGTAATAACCCTCCAACTATATAAAAACTGGCTCGTTTTTATAAAATAAACCAGACAAAAACAAAACGTATACATTTTATTTCAAATTACTATACTACTTTTGTTGAGGATTATTTTATTCTGCAAAAATAACCGCCACCGATTTCATTATAAATCAAATATGAATATCCTATGTCTATCGTTGATTTGTATAGTTTTAACAAATTGTAATGCCGTAAAAACGGTTGCAATCGCCGGCGCCGACCAATCAAAAAAAACAACTAGGCTTCATATTGCCGGAACTGTAAAGCAAACGTCGCAATATTGCGGCGGCGCAAGACCTACCAGGGAAATGGAAGATAAATTATCAACCCCGGTTCCATATCCGGGTAAAAATTTCTACATAAGAGCCGGAAAGATCAATGATTTAAAAGCAGAAATAGTAAAAGATTTTACAACAGATCAGGAAGGGAATTTTTCTTTTGATCTTCCTCAAGGCGTTTATGCAATTATTTTAGAAGAACAACTGCATGAAATTAACGCGAAAGATTACAAAAATAAAGACTGTGAAGTTGATGAAAACTGCTTATCCGACTGGTGGAAGAAACCATATTATTTATTGGAAATAAAAGACCAAAATATAGACTCCCTAAATTTTATTTTCAATCACCGATGCTTTCTAAGCACGGATGTCCCGTGTATTTCATATAAAGGCGTCATGCCGCATTAATTCATAATCAATAAATTCAAAAATAATATCTGATGAGGAAAAATTTAATTCAACCCTTTACTGCTGTAAGACAAATAGCGGCCATTACTGTATTGCTAATAAATGCGACGTGCATTTTCGGGCAAACCAATAGCGCTATCAATTGGCGGTTATTGGGAAACAATAAAAACGCCACCTTCTATGACGTTCAAAAAGATTTCATTAAGGATCACTTAGAAGGTACTTTAGAAAAAGATAAAAAGCAGGAGCAGGATAAAAAACAGTGTGAAGAAAATGAAGAACCCGGTCTTGAAATATACCAGAGATGGGAAAACTACATGGCTCCTCGTGTATTTCCTTCTGGTAATATGGCTTTACCGTCGACCAATTATGCTAATTACGCGGCCTGGCTGCAACAAAACAAATCAAAGCATACCCGTACCCCCACTACGGTAACCGCGGCCAACTGGACGGCGCTCGGTCCTCTTTCTAAACCGTCGGGCTACGACGCAGGAGTTGGCAGGGTGGATTTTGTCCGTTTTGACCCCAATTTTCCGTCAACTACGATGTATATTGGGGCTCCGGACGGCGGATTGTGGAGGACTTTCGACGGGGGAGCAAACTGGTCTACGAATACTGATTTTTTAACCATTATTGGCTGCTCAGATTTGGCGATAGATCCTACTAACACCCTAACTATGTATTTAGCGACAGGGAATTGGGAATTCGACAGAAGAAGTATAGGTATTTTAAAATCTACGGACGGCGGCGCTACCTGGAATACAACAAGCCTGACCTGGACCCCTATAGATAATTTTAAGATCAGAAGACTGGAAATGGACCCAACAAACCCGCTTATCATGATGGTTGCTACCGACGGCGGGATTTTCAGAACTACTGACGGCTGGGCGTCTAATACGCAGTCAAATATTACCGGCGGTTCCTCTCCTTCGCTTTATGATATAAAGTTTAAACCTGGCGATCACAATACTATGTACGCTTCAGGGACTATTTTTTTAAAATCTACAGATAATGGAATCAATTGGTCCCCTATAACAAGCGGTTTGCCGGCAGCTTCGTCCGTTTCAAGAATGATATTAGGTGTTACAGCCGCGAACACTGACGACGTCTATGCTTTAGCAGGCAATACCGCCGGCGGGTATTTAGGATTATATTTATCAACCAACGCCGGCGTCACATTTAACCTTCAGTCCTCGACCCCTAATTTATTGCAGGCCGATAAAGGCGGCGCCGGCAGCGGCGGTCAGGCCACGCATGATTTAGGGCTTGCCGTTTCGCCCGCTGACGCTAAGACGGTTACTATAGGGGGCGTCAATCAATGGCAATCAACCGACGAAGGCAAAAATTGGACTATAGTTTCCTATTGGCTGGGTTCGGACGCTGGTAATACAGGCGGGAATGGTCCGCCCGATTACGTGCACGCAGATATTCAATATATTACCTATATGCCCGGCAGCAGTACGACCATGTTTTCCACTTGCGACGGCGGTATTTCAAAATCTACCAATGGCGGACTAAACTGGACGGATATTAGCCACAATCTGAGTATAGCTCAACAAAATTCTGTCGCTATATCCGCCACAAATGCTGGAATTATTGTAACTGGACTTCAGGATATTGGTACGCTGGGCGATAATAACGGAGCCTGGTCTGTAATTGGCGGCGGCGACGGGGAAGACGCATTTATTGACCGTACCAATAGTTCAAACATCGTGGCTTCCAATGTCAACGGCGACCATTCGGTATCTACAAATGGCGGAACGAATTTTACCGATATTATGGGAAACCTTCCAGCCGGTAGTTTTTTTAGCGCAATTAGACAGGACCCGGGAACGCCGGCGTTGGTATATGCCGGAGGAAGAACTCAGTTATATAGCTGTTCGACGGTATTTATTACCGGCGGCCCGTACGTATGGACCGCTCTAGGAACGCCTTCGGGTTCAGGCGTTATTCTTCGATTTGCCGTAGCGCCAAGTGATCCAAGTATCATTTACGCCGTTAAAGGCGACGCGATTTCTAAATCGACCAATACCGGGTCTTCCTTTACAAATATTACTTCTTCTTTACCGGTGGGTAGCGCTCAATTAACCAACCTGGCGGTTTCCAATACCAATCCTAATAAAGTTTGGGTTACCTTTTCAGGTTACAGCGCTGCGAATAAAGTATATAGAACGCTTGACGGCGGGGCTACCTGGATTAATGTTTCCACAGGACTCCCTAATTTGCCGATTAATACGATTGTTTATACAGAGAACAGTGGAAATGACGCGGTTTATGCCGGCGCTGATATAAGCGTTTATTATTTGGATAACAACGCCCCTTCGGGTTGGGTAGCATATAACAGTCAACTACCGAATAACGCGGTTACAGATTTAAGGATTTATTATCCAACGTTGAAATTAAGGGCTTCTACGTATGGGAGAGGAGCCTGGGAAAGCGCTTTAAACCCGATTGCTTTACCTATAACGCTGGTAGATTTTAACGGCTCCAATAAAAATACGTATAACGAATGCGAATAATGGGTTAAAACAGCCAAAAAAGCAGCGCTGTGACGATTGAGCCGAAAATATGCGTCATTAAACCGGCGGTAGCCCTCACTTTTGAGGCT
>JBBRMZ010000089.1:0-18390 GCA_038230555.1 Chitinophagales bacterium | reverse complement strand
GATAACCCTGTTCTAATTCCGCAAGCGCGGCGTCGCTAAAAGTAACGAATAACTTCCTTCCCATAAATACTGAATTTACGCGAAGATAAATATTATTAATTTATTCTGTACCTTTACTTATTATTGGAATATGCAAGTAAAAATGTAAATATTATTTTATTTTTTTAAAACAGCCGCCTGCCCAATTTATCGGTTTTAATGAAGCTGGTTCGCTTTTAAAGTTCGCTAATTCGGCAAATCATACGCTATTAATAATTTGCGTTCTATAACCCGGATCGGGATGATTCAGAAGAAGAATTTTAAAGGTTGCATGGCCAATATCGGTCTTCGCACCGATAACTGTCTTGAAGCGACGCGGCTCTATGCAGGCCGACAGAAATTTTTTTGACTCATTGGGAAGCAAGCCGCCGCCGCGCATACGCTCTATCCAAGCGGATCAGGCGTTCGAGAACCAGGAAATGATCAAGCTCGTCTTTTTCATCGGGGGTAAGACCCACTCCCTTTTCTTTCTCAATCAACGATTCCAACCGTTCGCGGTCGGCTGCGCGCGCGCGCAATTCAAGAATTCTCTTCGGATTCATCGCTGCAATAAAATTCGCCGCATAATCATAAATAGTTGAGGTTGACATAAGTAAAGCTATTTTTTTACAAATATAGCCTCTGTTAGATAGAAGCCTTAAAAAGCTCAAAACAAACAGCGGATTGCTGACGTCTAATAGCCAATAATGCTAACAAGGAGTCGAAAAAGTCCAAAAGGCCGCCGCGACAACAGACCCGAAAATCAAAAGCGAATACAACTGAAAAAATAGCCCCCTTTCATCCCGTAAGTCCCGACCCGGGCTTCCGTTTATCCTTAATACCCGCCCGCTATTCGAAAACCCCTTGAGTCATAGATAAGGTATAGATAAGGTATAGATAAGGTATAGATAAGGTATAGATAAGGTATAGATAAGGCATGGATAAGGCATGGATAAGGTATAGATAAGGCATAGATAAGGCATAGATAAGGCATAGATAAGGCATAGATAAGGTATAGATAAGGCATAGATAAGGCATAGATAAGGCATAGATAAGGCATGGATAAGGCATAGATAAGGCATGGATAAGGCATGGATAAGGCATGGATAAGGCATGGATAAGGCATGGATAAGTCATAGATAAGGCATGGATAAGTCAGGTATGAGTCAGGTATAAGCAAGGTCTGACCGCCCCTCAGAATATACCTGGCTTAAGTGAAAGGCTGATCTAAAAAACGCCTCAAAAACGCCGTATCCATAATAGTGTAGAGTTGGATATCCGCAAAAGATGGCCCGGTATCTAACCGCTAATGCATATTTTTAACCCATTTCTAGCATGAATAACAAACAGCAAAAACCTACGCCTAAAAGCTGAAAGCTGAAAGCTGATTGCTGAAAGCTGACAGCTGACAGCTGACAGCCGACAGCTAAACATTAATGTTTATGATGCGGCGACGTCTGATAATGCTCCCGCAACAGATCGCGGCCAAAATCGCCGTTGAAATCGCGCCAGACGGTGTGGATGTGGTTGGCGCCGCTTTGAGTGTTGTCGAACTCCATGAGGAACGTTTTTCCCTGTACGCGGTAATAATGCGGCAGGCCGGGTTCCGTTCCGCCGGCCCAGCCAAAGCGGATGGCGTTCATGTCTTCGGCGACGATCTTTTTCATGCGCGCGGTTTTCATGGCCGGCGTCATGGAGGCCAGGTAGGCGACGATCAGTTTGTTGAGCGTCGCTTTTTGGGCGATCGTCAGGTCTGCCGCCAGGATTCCCGCCGGATTGAGCGGACTGACTTCTTCGGCGTTGGTCGTGACGATCTCGGCGAAGGCCTTCAACTGGAAGATCGCTTTGCTCCTTTGGGCAAGCGTGAAAGAATGGATCAGTTCAAAACCCAGGTCCTCTTCCGCCCGGATGAGGCGGGCGCCTTTCTTCGGCCCGCTCTTTATTTCCGCCGGGTAAACGCCGAAGAAAAAAGGCGCAAACTCCAGCCGGTCTTTGACGACCGTAAAATTAAGGGTGACGTGGTGGCCCGTAAATTTCCAGGCCCAAGTCGAGTCTTTATCCGGCGAGCCGTAGAGGGTCACGAAATAATTTTCCGGTATCCGGTTCGCGTTGTTCGGCTCCATTTCTTTCAGCAGGTATTCGTAATCCATCACGTCGCGCGTCCGCTGATACCCCTCGGCGCTCAGGTAGGACTGCAGCATCGCGTAAAACCGGATCTTCTGGACGCTGTCCAGGCTCTTGACCGGTATGCCGGACCTTCCAATCATCGACGCCGGTACAAAATGCCATTCGTACCGCGACGTTTCGTCGAACGCAAACACCGTTTTCTGGCGCTGCGCGTCCGTCAGCGACCCGACAAAAGCGGCCGCCTGCGCCGACCCCGAATGGATCTCCGCCGCGTTTTGCGCGACGATAAAAAGGGGAAACAAACAACAAAAGAGGATTTTCATAGCGCAAAAGCTGGTTTCGACCGGTGAAGGGTGGCTGGCGGTATTTTGTCCAAATATACGCTTTTCTTCCATGTCCGCAATAACATTCTTGCTTCCATTACTCCTTGAGGGACTCGATGAGCCGCAAGTGTTTTTCCAATAGAGCGGCGCTGGGTAGTAAAAGTTGCAGGTTTTCGGGTAAAGTCGTTCCAATAGAATAGGTGGCGACGCCGATGGGTTTGGCGCTATCTTTTAAAGCGTATTTCACAATGGTCCGGTCTTTTGATTTGCAAATAATGACGCCGATACTGTCGTTTTCATCTTCCTGGCGTAGCGTATCGTTTAAAACGCTTAAATAGAACTGCATTTTACCCGCCATTTCCGGGGTGAATTCGCCTATTTTTAAGTCTATAGCTACCAGACACCGCAATTTTCTATGAAAAAGCAACAGGTCTATTTTATATTCTTTGTCGCCGACCGCTAGGCGATACTGGCTCCCGATAAAGGAAAAATAACCGCCCATTTCGGTTAAAAACCCGCGAATGTTACGGAGCAGCGCTAATTCCAGTTCGCGTTCGGAATGCCGGTTGGCAAGCTCCAAAAAATCAAACTGATAATCGTCTTTGAGCGCTAAAATCGCCTGATTCCGGTACTTCTCGGGAACGGTTTGGTCAAAATTTGTTTGGTTAAGCAGGTATTTTTCGTAAGTGCTGTTTTCAATCTGGTGTATCAATACTTCCTTTGTCCAGCCAAATTTAACGGTCATCAGGGTATAAAATTCCCTTTCCAACTCGTCTTTGCATTTGCTCATTATTTGTAAATGATGGGACCATCCTATTTCTGCAACCAATGGTTGCAGAATTGCGCTTTGGCTGTACGCTTCGTAAAATTGTTTCATCAGCCAGAGATTGCGGGCCGAAAAACCGGACACGCCTTCAAATTCTGTTTGAATATCCTGCGCTAAACGCTCTACGACTGATTTTCCCCAGCCTAAATGTTCCTGTTTTTCAACAATCTGACGCCCGATATACCAGTAAAGACCAAGTAGTTCTTTATTTACTCCTTTAAGAGCGTCATATTGAGAAAGCCGGATGCGACTTTTTAAATCAGAGATAAAATGCTGATAAGCGGGGTCTGAAAAGGGCGGCTCCATAAAATAGCTTTTTGCAAAGCTAAGGGTTTTTAGGTGAAACGGATATGCAAGTGAAAATTTGCGCGTTCATAACAATCATAAAAAATCAAAAGAATCGTAGTCCCGGCACGGTATGGCAGTCGGAATTTTGACCCGACGCAACAGGAGCCGGCTGCTTAAACAGGAGACAGTCGCGCTCGCACGAGACGGCAGGCATGCCGTCTCTACAACCGGGAGCCTGGGTTTTGCGTTATGACGGTAACAAAAATCTTCTGCTTATGACCAACGCCCCTCGCGGAAAAGTATTGATCACTGACGACGTCCACCCTTTGCTGATCGAAGGGCTGGAAGCGGCGGGCTACGAATGTCTCTACCAGCCGCACATTACGAACGGGCAAACGCTGGCGCTGATCGGCGACATGGCGGGCCTGGTGATCAACAGTAAAATATTGGTGGACCGGTCGATGCTGGACGCGGGCGGGCGGCTGCGCTTTGTGGCGCGGCTGGGGTCGGGCATGGAGATCGTGGATAAAGACTATGCGCGGCTCAAAAACGTGGCCGTGCATAGCTCGCCGGAGGGCAACCGCAACGCGGTGGCCGAACACGCGCTCGGGGGGCTGCTGGCGCTCGCCAACAAGATCATCCGGGCAGACGGGGAGGTGCGCCGCAAGGTCTGGAACCGCGAAGCCAACCGCGGGTTTGAACTGGCCGGCCGGACGATCGGGATCATTGGGTTCGGGAATACCGGCGCTGCGTTCGCCCGGAAACTGTCGGGCATGGAGATGCGCATCCTGTCGTTTGATAAATACGCGCCGCCGCAGCCGGAATGGGCGGGTCGCGGCGTGGAAACGGCGTCGCTCGAGCAAATACAGGCCGAAGCGGACGTCGTCAGTTTCCACCTGCCGCTAACGGAGGAAACGCGCTACCTCTGCGACGCCCGTTTTTTGGACGGTTGCAAAGACGGCGTGATCATCATCAATACTTCGCGCGGGTCGGTTGTTCAGACCCGTGCGCTGGTCGACGCGCTGCACAGTGGCAAAGCGGGCGGCGCCTGCCTCGACGTATTTGAAAACGAAAAGCCCGCCACATTCCGGCCCGAAGAAACGGCCATCTATGAGGAACTCTACGCATTTCCAAATACCGTCCTGACGCCCCATGTGGCGGGGTGGACGGTCGAATCCAAGCGGCGGCTGTCGGAAGTGTTGCTGGAAAAAATACTGAAAACGGAGGCCGGGCCTACGCGGCCGGCTTCCGGGAGTTTACCACATAGTCCAAACTCCACCTTCCAGGCCCCGTAAAAAAGAACATGGCGGTCAGCAGTAAAAACAGGAACGATACCTGTCCATGCTCCAGCACGTCTCCCTTGTTGGCAATGAAAGTGGCGATGATCATGGTGAAGACCAAAAAAATGCTCGATAAGCGGGTCCATAGCCCGAACACGAACAGGAAGCCGCCGAAAAACTCGGCGCCTTTGGCGAGGTAGGCCATCAGCAGCGGCGCGGGAAAGTGCATCTGGCCGCCCAGCCATTCGCCCATGCCTTTTTGCTGCGCGGCGTCGAATACCTGGAAACCGTATTTCATCATGTAGAGACCGACAATGACGCGGATGATGGCGATGGCGTCGAGGTGGTAGGGAGCGAATCCGAAAAGTTTTTTCATGTTAAGTTGGTTCGTTGAAAAGGGATGAGTTATGAGTTATGAGTTATTTTTTTCGCATAAAAGCAATCGTCCGCAAAGGAAACGTTCCTTTGCGGACGATCAAAAAGTTACCGGCACAATCGAAGTTTTATGGCTTCAACAAGTCTGAGTTAACTAATCTTTCCCGAATGGCCTCTACGGTTACCAGGGGAACTTCCATAACGTCTGCGATCTCGACGTCGGAAAGGATTTTCTTTAAAAGCAGACGTTCGATACTTTTTTCAATACCTTTTTCAATACCTTTTTCAATACCTTTTTCAATACCTATTTCTTTTCCTTCTTCAATTCCTTTTTGAATTCCTTCTTCAACGCCTTCTAAAAAAGCGGGGTCTGTTTTAATATCAAAATAGATAGGCATGATTTTCTTTATTTGATGATGAGTTTCTCTCCGCAAGTTACGCAATCCTGAGATAATTTTCAACTGTAAAAGATGTTTTTTTAGTTTTTCCGGCGAATAAGCGTCTAAGGTCCGAAGCTTTTGCAGAATGTCTTGTATAACATCCGGCGCTTCTTTCCCTTCAGGAAATTTGCAGAGCAACGCTAAAATGACTTCCTCAGGTATGGACGACGCTAAAAATGGGGCGCCGTCCACGGTTTTTAAATCGATCAGATGAAACCTGAAATCTAGTCCGGACAATTTGATGGCGGTTTGCATTTTGCACGGACGGTCGCCTACATATATTAAAAATTGATTGACGTCGACTTTCTTGTCGTTATAAATCAGGTAGATGTATTCCAGCATCCGTACTTCCATGTCGTCCTCGTTTTCAGACTGGACTTCGATATGTACCCGTTTACATTTTGCAGGCTTGGAAAGATCTTCTACTTCGAGCAGAATATCCATGCGGCGTTCCTGCGTATTTTTAAAAACGGTATCCACTTTTGTAAAAGGCGCTCGATCAAGACCGCATAACAAAAACATGCCATTGATCATCACGTCTTTTAGCGCATGATCGTACTGATGTAGCGCGTCTTCTTCGCCGCGCGTAGGGTTATTTTTATTGCTCATAGTATGTTGGTTTTCCGAAATGGATCGCTGATTTATTAAAAATCTCCCGGCGCCTGCTGCTGCTGATCGTCCGTCGGTTTGCGCTTGCGGAAAATAGAGGCGTCCATTTTTCCGAACCGGAACGAGAAGCCTAGTTTCACAAAGCGCGTTTCGCGGCGGCGAAGTTGTTCCTGGTCGTAGAAAGTGGTTTGCAGCACGTTGATGTTTCTGCGGCTGTCAAACACATCGTTGACGGACAGGGTCAGCGAAGAGAACCGGTTAAAATCCTTCTTAACGGATATATCTGAAAAAGCCTGCGGTTTTGTATAACCCTGTAAATTGATCCGTTTAGATTCGTAAGCCCCTGAAAGTTGCAGGGTCCAGGTGGGGGTAACTTTGATGCTGAAATTGGTTTTGGCGTTCGCCGACCAGCCCGAATTGTGTATGGTATCCGTGGAAAGATTAACATTGAATCCGTTAAAACTATTGGTCCACTCCACGTTTTTGCCCAATTGTACTTTGAGCGTAATATCTGTCCCGTAAATAGTTGTCGAATTAGCGTTCACAAAAGTGGACAGGTTGATGGTTGGATCTGCCGGGTAAGGAATCGTAATATTGGTGATCTGTTGTTCAATATTACGCAGGTACAGGGAAAAAATCAGGTTATTCTGACCAAACAGCTTGCTGTAATTAAACTCTGCGAGATTAATCAGTTCGGGTTTCAGCGTCGGGTTGCCCTGGCGGTAAGTGAATTTATCCAGTACAATCAGGGTTGGCATGAGCGCCATAAAATCCGGACGGTGAATTTTACGCGAAAAATTGAACTGTATATCGTCGTTGGTCCCTACTTTCCGGGTGAGGAATAAACTCGGGAACAGGGCATTCGGGAGGTCGCTTACGCCGGACGGATAGTTGTAGGCAGTGACTTTAGTTTCGCTCGGCGACTGGACGCCTGTCAGAGAAGACTGTTCAAACCGCAGGCCCGCCTGATAGTTCCATCCATGCAAACGACTGGAATACGTAAAATAGGCTGCATTGATCAAACTCGTCAGGTCGTAATGGTTGGACAGCGACGGGATATTAATAAAATCCTGCGCGTTGTCATTATATATATTATATTGAAAATCAGACGTATTATGGTTCATAAAGCTACGGACGCCCATTTCTATTTTCGTACTGTCGTTGACCGGGTTCGTATAGTCCAACTGTAGCGTTAGCTGGTTGCTATGGCTGCCGCCGACGTTGTGATCCGTTTCGCGGGAAAGCGAAATCATGCGGGGCGAAAGCGACTGGATACTGTCCGTATTTGTCAGGTTGTCGCTGATGCTGGAGCTTTTTGAATACTCGTATTTCAGGTTAGCCGTCAGTTCCTGGCCTTTTTTTGGATAGGTTTTCCGCCACCCCAGCTCGGTTCCGTAGTTGTTGAAATGATTATGGGTAGCAAAATTGCGGTTTCCGTAAGTCGTCGTATCGAGACCTGTGTTGAGCGTATTAAAATATTGTTTATCGTCAATGTTGAAATTACCGGCAAAAATGTTTTCAGCCAGGGTGATCGTGTTGCGGTTATTCAAGCTATAATCCAGCGCGACGCGGCCAAAACTAAACAAACGGGCGTTATCGGGGCGGTTGGTAGTATTAAAATATGCCGGAATCCGCCCGCCCGGAAAATGGTTGACCCGGTAAGAATAACCGTCTGTGGGCTGGTCTGCCGCGTTGATATTATAGTTCAGCGAGAGGTTAAACGGCGCCTGTTTAATGTTGAGATTGCCAAAACCGTTGTAGTGGTTGCCGGTTCCGGCGGAGGCCGAAACGATCCCATTATAACCGGGGGCGGTATTTTTTTTCATCACCAGGTTCAGGATTCCGCCCGTCGTGCTGGCGTCGAACTTGGCGGAAGGGTTGGTGATGATCTCGATCTGTTCGATCTGGTTGGCCGGTATTTGGTTGAGCGCCAGCGTAGTCGGTTTGCCGTCAATATACAAAGTAGCGCTGTTGTTGCGCAATTGCGCGTTGCCGTCTGCGTCCACCGTTACTGAGGGAACGGTTTTCATGACGTCCTCGGCGGTGCCGCCCTGGGAGTTAATATTTTTCTCAACGTTAAAAATTTTGCGGTCGATCCCCATTTGTAAGGTGGATTTTTGCGCCACCACTTCTACCGAGTTCAATAATTTGGCGTTGGCGGAGATCGCGATATTCCCCAGGTCCTGTTCGACGTTGTCAGGCGGGATGACCATGACCCGTTTGGAAAAGTCCGTATAACCCAGCGACGTTACTTTCACTTTCAGCGGCCCCATCGGAAGCCCCTCGATGTTAAAATCGCCGTTGTCCTGCGTGAGCGATCCGCCCACCACGCTGTCTTTCGGGAAACCCAAAATAGCGACCGACGCGTACGGGATCGGCTGCTTGTTGTCGGCGTCCACAATTTTGCCGTAGAGCCTGCCGATTTTGGGCAGGTTTTTCAGGCCGCCGGGAGGCATACCGCCGGGCATACGTCCGCCGCCCGCTCCGGGCGTTCCGCCGCCGGGGCGCTGCGCCTGCAGGATGGTAGAAGCGGCTAAGAAAAGAAACAGGGAAAGGGTAATTAATTTTTTCATCTACATTTTTTTAATAAGGACAGCGTTCAGGTCGTTGAATATAACCGTCGAAACGCTCGGGAAGGTAAAAAATCGGGTGATATCCGGCGCGCCGACTGGCTACGCCTTCTTAATTAGCGTCAAATAAACGTGCAAGCGGGCAATAACGTTTTAATATAGTTAAAAAACGTCAAATTTTTCTACCACCGGCTGTTTTTTGTAGATGAACGGGGGATTATCAGCCGACGTCTCGCTTACGTATATGCGGGCGCCGGTATGCGGCTGCGCATCCACTCATATCCGCCAAATAACAAGGCGCACCAAAGCAGGTCGCCCGGTAGCGCGTTGAGGTAAAAAGGGAGACCGGCGGCGTAGCAGGCGCTCAGACCCGCAGCCGTTTTTGGATACATCGCGCCGCTTGCCCAGACGCTGAAATTGGTGACCAGGAAGAACAGCGTCGAACCCGTCAGGCTTAACGCGGCCACTCTTAGCAGGCTTACTTTTTTGAGGAACAACCAGCCCAGCGCGGCGATCAGCAGGAAACTGCCGTACACCCACGCCGCGCCCGAATACAACCAGGTAAACGCGGGAAACATATTCTTATACATTACATTATCGAGGATCAGGTCGCTCAGGAAAAGGGCCGCCAGCGGGATCAGCAAAGCCGCCCATCGGCGGTTGAAATAAGCGCCTCCGAACAGGGCCATCGCGCCCACGGGCGTCGCGTTATACGGGTGCGGTAAGACGCGCGTCAGCGCGGCCAAAAAAATGAAGGCGGCGGCTACGCCGAACTGGATGTTTATTTTTTTCTTTTCCATGGTATTTTATTTTTCCCAATGACTTCGACTTTGGCCGGCAAAATTACGCGCTTTTGAGCGCCTTTGCAAAAAAGCCTGCTATTTTATTTCAACGGCCCAAATGCCGCGCCGGAACGGTCATGAATCGCGGCGTTTAAAATTTTAGCGCCCGTCGTTCGTCGCTCCGAATAATGAAACCCTAATCTTTTCCAGATTCGCCCCACTGATACACTGTGCCTCCAAAGAAAACCACATAAAACCCCCGGACGTCCGGACGGCTGAACCGCTCGGTCGCCATATACCCCGCCAACTGTTTTTCCACTTCCTGGGCTACCTTTTCAAGCGTCTTTTCCGCCGATTTCTTGACGTATTTTAGCTCCAGCGCTATTTCATAATTGATCGTCTTGTCTGGAGTCCGTTCTAAAAACAGATCGGCGTAGCCTTTCCCGGTCTCGTACTCGCTTCGGATAAAATAAGCCTCAAACTGAAACAACAGCCCGGTCATTAATGATTTTACATGCTTCTCGCCGTAGGCCATTTCGCCGCGGTTGGAGTGATTTTCCGTCAATACGTACTCGACGATTTTGAAAAACGGTTCCGGTTTAGCTTCATTGACCAATTGTTCGATGGCGTCGCCTATCGGAATGCGCGTGTTGAAGAACCGGGTTTTGGCCAGAAAAATGGAGGCAAAATATTCAAAATAGAGTTTCTTGATGACGTAATTCGGAATTTCAAAACGCCAGCGCAGACTTTTAGCGTCTTTGAGGGTCAGCATCCCCATATAAAAAAGCAGGCTCAAAAAATCGTCCTGTGTAAACACGGTTTCTAAATTAAAGATGCGGGTAAGCGAAAACAGAATAGAGCCTTCTTCGACCAGTTTTTCCAGTAGTTCAAATCTTTCGTTTTCCGGGCCTCCGATTTTAAATAAATTGCGTATTTTCCGGTAATCCGAAACGATGTTGACGTCCAGCATTTCATCCGGATAAGTTTGATTAATACCGTATTCTTTCAAAAAATACAAAACCATATCGGGATTAAAAAGGGCGGATTTTGCTTTGCCGCTAAACCGGTATCCGTTGTACCATTCCGCCAGATTGGAGATCATGGCCGGTATTTTCTTTTCGGGTATAGCCGATTCGCGCAAAATGGTTTTTAGTTCTTCGCGCGTAAACCCCATCATATCGTGAAAAACGGGGTTCAAACTAATGTTGTCGCTAATGTTGAACCCGCTGGTCAGCGAGTCCAGCGTGACGGGCGAAACCCCGGTAATGAAAATACGGTCGACGACGCCGTCGCGGGTAGCCGTTTTCAGGCTTTCATAAAACTTCCGGACAAACCCGTTGCGGCTGACGTCCGATTTGAAGCGATCCATATCAAACGACAGGAGTTCGTTTGCAAAATGGTCGTATTCGTCGATCAATACATATATTTTATGCGGAATTTTGTTGATTTCGGCAATACTGAAAATCGCTTTTATAACCGCTTCCGGGCTTTTCTGTTTAAGAATAGTCTGTTTATCTGCAGCGGTAAAAAATTCCCGGTAAGCGCCCAAAAAAGTACGGGCAGCCAAAAGTGTGTTTGTTAAAAAACCTTCATACGTACTTTCATGGGTAGCGGTATCAATGCGGCTAAATTCCAAACTTAAGACCAAATAACTGTTCGCCAATCCGGTCGGTCGGCGCCCAATATACAGTTTCCCAAAAAGTTCCTGAAATTGATCCTTGTGTTCTAAGCCGTAATAATAATGCAGCGTCGTGATAAACAAACTTTTTCCAAACCGGCGCGGGCGCAGGAAAACGGGATAATTAGAGTTCCAGGTTTCCAGTTTTTCAATGAACTCAGTGCGATCCTGGTAAAAATATTTTCCTGCCATTAACTTCTGAAAATCGCTCTCGCCATAAGGGATTTTGATCATCTTCCTCTATTTTCTACAAAAGTAACTTATTTTGGCTGGAATAATTAGCCGCATGGCAGACAAGCGACCGTTTACAATTAAATTCTCTTCTATCTTTGCCCGATGAAAATCGCCATCATCGACTACAACGCCGGCAACGTCCGCTCGGTCAAGTTTGCGCTTCAACGCCTCGGCGTCGACGCCTGCCTTACCTATGATCCCGATGTCATCCGATCGGCCGATAAAGTGATCTTCCCAGGCCAGGGCGAAGCAAATTCCGCCATGCGCCATCTCCGCGACCGCGGTCTCGACCGCCTGATCCCGGAGCTGAAACAACCATTTCTGGGAATTTGTATTGGTATGCAGTTACTCTGCGAACATTCGGAAGAGAACGATACGCCCTGCCTCGGCGTCATCCCGCTGCGGGTCAAAAAATTCAGCGGTACAGGCGGCCTCAAAGTCCCGCAGGTCGGTTGGAACACGCTGACGCTGACGCTGACGCAGCCCGACGCGGCGGTGTTGCCTGCCGCCCTGGAAAATCAATACGTTTATTTTGTCCACAGCTTTTATGTGGAAACGGGAGATTACACAACCGCCACTGCGGGATATGGCGAAACGTTCAGCGCGGCGCTGCACAAAGACAATTTTCACGCGGTGCAGTTCCATCCGGAGAAGTCTAGTTTGGCGGGAGCGTCTATATTGAAAGCATTTTTGGAGTTGTAGCAAAATTATTTCATTGCTCTTTATTAGTCGCTAATTCAGTTTTCACTTTTTGAACAAAATCCATTGTTACATTCGCCAGCGCGGCAATTTTAGCGTCCGTAAATATTTCTTCTTTTAAGAGAGCAGAAACAAATTCATAGTTTTTTTCAATCTTGCCCAGCGCGATACCTTTTTCAATACCTTTTTCGATACCTTTTTTTTCTCCTTCTTTTGCCCCTCTTTTATAAGGAACAGTAGTAGTCTCGTCAATCCGTATAGACATCTCTTTAATAATTTTTAAGGTTAATGAATAAAGCTTACGCAGATTTGATAAAATCAGCAGCCGGCTAATATATTCCGCAAAATCTCCGTCGCTTTCACTGAGTTTTCTAAGTTTCGCGATAATAGAACGCAAAAAACTTTCTGTTTGTTCCTTTGGGTAGCTTGCTAAAATGGCAAATAATACGACGTCTGGTTTTGAAGAGCCCAGTAATTTTTGACCGTCCAGATCCTTTATATGGATTAACGTAAAACCGTGAAACACTTCTTCCGGTTTAAGTTGGGTTTGAATTTTAGGTTTTTTATCTCCTAATAAAAGCACGATGTGATTGGTCGGCAATTTTTTCCTCCGTAGGCTCATCCCATGATATTCGGCAATCCGGTAAACCAGGTTCTTCGGGACAGAGCTTTCAAATTCGATGTGCAGGTTAGAAACCTTGCCCTGGTCGTCAGTAATTTTGCTGAAAAAATCCATTTCCCGCTCGACGGTGGTTTCCATTTTTTCCCGGAAGGGAACCGATTTAACGTAGTTGAGACCAATCTCGTCCCGCAAGATCGGTAAAATACCCGTCGGGGTCATTTCTTTAAAGATTTTATCGTAAATATTACCTTTTTCTTTGGCCGATTCTTCGTTTTTCGCTTCCGGCAAATCCGGTTTTTTTGGCGGAGCTTTTTTTGCCATAAATGTATTTTCTGATAGTATGTTATTCTTAGCTAACGGCTAATTACGCCGGCGTCACCCTGAAAATATGAATCGGAGACTTGTACGGATTCAACCCCACCGAATTCCAGCGCTGCCCCCAATAATACGTCTCCCCCGTCAATAGGTCTTCCATCTTTAGACGACCCCAACCGGCGGTTCCCACAAGTTCCTCCGGGACTTCCACGCCGCCCCAGATCTCGCGCTCGTTGTCAAGGTTGACGATGCACCAGATGACATTATCGCCCGAGATTTTCACGTAGCTCATCAATTGGTCGCTGCTCGTCCGGGTGAACCGGATGTTCCAGGTAGTCTGCAAGGCCGGGTTTTCTTTACGGATCTGGTTGAGGCGGGTCATCAGGTCCGTCAGGCGGTTCCTTTTGTTCCAGTCGTGGATCTTGGTTTCGTATTTTTCGGAGTCCATATATTCTTCCCGCCCGTTGAAAGATTCGTTGTCGTACATTTCATACACGGGGCCGTAGACGCCGAAATTGGAAGAAAGCGTGGCCGCCATAGCCAGCCGCAAAGCGAAAGCATTGCTGCCGCGGCCGTGCAGGTGGTAGGGAAGGATGTCCGGCGTGTTCGGCCAAAAGTTCGGGCGGTAGTATTCGCGCGATTCGGTGCGGGTAAGTTCGCCCATATAGGTTTCGATCTCTTCCTTCGTCACGCGCCAGGTATAATAGGAATAAGATTGCGTAAAACCAATTTTCGCCAGGCCGGCCATGATCTTAGGCCGCGTGAAGGCTTCGGCGAGGAAAATAGTATCCGGATATTTTTTCTGCACTTCCGCAATGCACCACTCCCAAAAAGGAAAAGGTTTCGTATGGGGGTTGTCCACGCGGAAGATCTGGACGCCTTTTTCGATCCAGAAAATAAAAATGGATTTCAGTTCAAGCCAGAGGTTCTTCCAGTCTTCGGTCTCGAAATTGATGGGCACAATGTCCTGGTATCTTTTCGGCGGATTCTCCGCGTAAGCAATCGTGCCGTCGGGACGCCAGGTAAACCAATTGGGGTGTTCGGTAATATACGGATGGTCGGGCGCGCATTGCAGCGCAAGATCAAGCGCCACCTCGAGCCCTAACTCGTTGGCTTTTTTGACCAGCGTTTCGTAATCCTCCATAGTTCCCAACTCCGGACTGACGGATTTATGCCCGCCGAGGCGGCTGCCGATGGCCCAGGGCGACCCCGGTTCACCGGGCTGCGCGGTCACGGCGTTGTTTTTCCCTTTGCGGTTGATCTCGCCGACCGGATGGACAGGCGGAAAATACAGCACGTCGAAACCCATTTCCGCCACGCGGGGCAATAGTTTTTCGCAGTCCTTGAATGTCCCGTGCGCCCCTACCTTGTCGGCTGCCGAGCGCGGGAAAAACTCGTACCAGGCGGAAAACTCCGCTTTGCGGCGCTCTACTTTGACTTTTAAGAACGGCTTGGACGTCGTTTCAAATTGTTTGAGCGGGTAGCGGTGGATCAGGTGCGCGAAGCGCTCGCTCTCGACATAGGCGCTCGCCTCGGCGGGTTTTTCCGTGTTTTCCAGGATCAGCGCCGCGTCCATGAGCGCCGCATGGGCGATATGGCTGTTGTGGACCATCAGCGCTTTTCTTAAAAAAGCGGCCCCCATGGCAAGTTCGACGCCCATGGCCTGTCCCGCCTCTTTTTTCTTGAGAAACCCGGAGCGCCAGTTCGCCAGGTGGTCGATCCAGGCCTCTAATTTATATTGATAGAACCCCGTCGCTTCGGGCGTAAAAGAACCCGTCCAATGGTCGTTGCCATGCTGCTGCATAAAGGATTCCGTCCAATCCTCGGAGCCCTCAGGCCTATAGAGCAGGGAAGCCCGGACGACGTCGTGGCCGTCGGCGATAATATCGGCGGATACGTCTACGCCGTCCCCGATCCCTCTTTTAATAAAATATTTTCCTCCCTCGATCTGGGGTTTTACGTTTTGGATGAAGGCGCGTTGCTGCATGTGGTTGTAAGCTATCAGCCGTCAGCTATCAGCCCTTAGCCAATAACTGCCGGTTATGTTGGTTGATTAATTATTTGTAAGCATAGAAACTAAATAAAGCGCTCCTATTTTTAACTCATCAACGATTTTCCGCCCCGCGAAGCGAAAACCCGCGCCTTCCTTGCGCGAGCGCAAATGGAAAATGGCGTCATATTTTGGATAAAGAGCGCCGCTCTAAAAGCAAAAATATCTATTTCGGTTTTTCTACTGCGAAACGCCAAAGCGTTGGCAAATTAAAAATATAAATGCCTGATTAAGCTCCTTTACTGAAATATAGTTTCTAAATTCTAACCCCTTTCCCAAATTTGGCTGATCGCTGACGGCTGATCGCTGACGGTTGATAGCTGACGGTTGATAGCTGAAAGCTATTTCCTGATTGCCGCTCCCAGCGTTTGCTCCAACTGCCGGATCATCGGCTCCATGATTTTCTCCACGTCCGCGTCCTGCAGGGTTTTTTCTTTATCTTCAAAAATAAAACTGACGGCGTAGGATTTTTTGCCGGCGCCCAGTTTTTGTTCGTCTTCAAATACGTCGAACAGGTTGGTTTCTTTCAATAACTTCTTACCCGCTTTCTGCGCAATCTGGCGAATTTGGCTAAACGTAACCGATTGGTCGACCACAAGGGCGAGGTCGCGCCGGACGACCGGGAAGCGCGGGAGGTCCTGGAAACTGATCCGGGCGCCTTTGGCGGCTTCCAAAATAAGATCCCAGTGCAGGTCGGCAAAATAAACGTCCTGCCGTATGTCAAACGCTTTTTTCCAGGCGTTGGATACTTTACCGAACGTCGCAAAGATCTGTCCGCCGCGGCCGTAACGAACGCCGAAGGCAAAATCAGGATCGTCGCTTACGGCGTTTTCCGCCCAGCCCGACAAACCGACGCGCGCAAAAATATGTTGCACATACGTTTTCAACGTATAAAAATCGACTTTCGCGTCGCCCTTTTGTAACCAGCTTTCCGGCGAGCGGCGGCCCGTCAGCGTCAGCGCCAAATGATTGGCTTCGTTGTATTTGCCATCCTCAAAATGGTAAGTTTTGCCAAATTCAAACAGTTTCAGGTCGAGGCTGCGGTAGTTTTGATTGTGCGCGACGGCCTCCAAAGCGGTCGTCAGCATATCGGGCCGCATGACGTCGAGTTCGGCGTTGGAAGTATTGTTCACATAAGCAAGTCCCGCTATGCGTTCTACCGGTTCTTCGGTCGCCGCGTTTTTTGGCGCGTAATATTTGGAACGCGTCAGCGACATGCCCATCGTTTCGTTGAACCCGTTGGAGGCCAGGTAATCGGCAATCAGGTTCTTCAATTTATTCCGGTCGGGCTTTTCCGCTGCGGATGGCGCGATAGAGATTTTGGACGGGATCGGCACATTGTTGAAACCGTGGATGCGGAGAATTTCCTCGATGACGTCCGCCTCGCGCAGCACGTCCGCTTTATTGGTCGGCACAGCGACCACGACGTGGGCCTCGTCCTGCGCGACTGCGTCCATTTCCAGCGCCGCTAATATTTGAAAGACCCGCTCGCGCGGTATTTTTTCTCCAATGAGCGCGTCCACGCGATCGAAAGATACGCGGACGCTCGGTTTTTGAACCGGGTCGGGGTATATATCCACTATTTCAGACGCAATTGTCCCGCCCGCCAGTTCCGAGATCAGCAAGGCCGCGCGTTTAAGGGCATAAATGGCGCCGTTCGGGTCGACGCCTTTTTCGAACAGGCGCTGCGCGTCTGTGCGCAATTGATGGCGTACGCCTGTGCGGCGAATGCGGACGGGATTAAAATAAGCCGCTTCAAGAAAAATATTTTTAGTCGTCTCCTTTACGCCCGATTTCAAACCTCCGAACACGCCGCCGATGCACATCCCGGTATCTTCGCCGTCGCAGATCATCACGTCCTGCGCGGAAAGTTTGCGTTCCTGCCCGTCGAGGCTTTCGAAAACGGTTCCTTCGGGCAGCGTTTCAACTTTTATCTTCCTCCCCCTCACTTCGTCGAGATCGAAAGCATGGAGCGGCTGACCGAGTTCATGGAGGATAAAATTAGTAATATCAACGATGTTGCTGATGCTCCGCACGCCCACGCTTTGCAGCCGCGCTTTCAGCCATTCCGGCGATTCCCCGATCGTAACGCCCTGAATGCTGACGCCCGTGTAGCGGGGACAGCCTTCCGGGTCCAGGACTTCGACGTCCAAAGTCAGGTCATGGTTCTGTACTTTAAACGCCGAAACGTCGGGCAGAACAACCTTGCCATATCCTTTTTCGATCTGCAGTCGCGCCGCGAGGTCTTTAGCGACCCCGACGTGGCAGGTAGCGTCCGACCGGTTGGGCGTTAGGCCAATCTCGATGACCGTATCTTTGTTTTTATTATAAATTTCGGCAGCCGGGAGGCCGACGGGCGTATCTTCAGGCAACACAATGATCCCGCTATGATCGTGGCCAATGGCCAGTTCGTCCTCCGCGCAGATCATCCCGTTCGATTCCGCGCCCCGGATTTTCCCTTTTTTAATCTGGAACGGCTTGCCCTCCTTATCAAAAACGGTACTGCCGACCGTTGCCACGACCACTTTCTGTCCCTGCCGGACGTTCGGCGCCCCGCAAACAATGTTCAATAATTCCCCGGTTCCCACGTCTACCTGCGTTTTGGAAAGCCGGTCGGCGTCGGGGTGTTTTTCGCAGTTCGTTATGTATCCCACAACGATTCCCGCGAAATCGCTTTTGCCGCCTCCTGTTTCTTCCATGCTGTCCACTTCCAGCCCGAGGTCGGTCAGGAGTTCGGCAATGGTTTCCGGCGATTCCCGGAGCGCAATATATTCTTTCAGCCAGTTCAGGGAGATTTTCATAGATTCATATATTTCCGGCCGGCGCCGGATCGTCTGTCCGTCAATTTTTTCCGTCGCGGCGCGGCGGAGGTATATTTAGCGGGCAAATATAAAAATAATCTGTCGGGCGACGGGGAAAATTTGAAGGCGGGAGAAAAGTTCAGCCAGGAAAATCGCGGCCTGCGAAGATTTGCGCGCGCGGCCGTGCCTCGCCGCCCAAAGCCATTGTCTGAACGGTGATTATTTTGATTTTTTATGATTCTTGTGAATGGTTCCGGCGACCGCTCCGGTAGGGACAGGTCGCGACCTGTCCCTACCGGAGCGGTCGCCGGAACCATTCACAAGAATCATAAAAAATCAAAATAATCACCGTT
>JBBRMZ010000088.1:0-18461 GCA_038230555.1 Chitinophagales bacterium | reverse complement strand
GTATAATGGGTATTCTTTTTTATGGGCCGTACACACCACCGATTCTTTTGATTTGTCGGTGAACAATAAATTTAAGATTCAAATTTATTCGCCAATTCAGACGGAATTAATTTTTAAACTTGAAGGCGCTTCCAACGGAGCGGCGCTTGAAAAACGCATTCGCATCTCTCCTGCAAAAAAATGGGTAGAATATACGTTGGATTTCAGTTCGGTGAAAACGGTCAGCTATAAGAAACTGGATTTATTCTTTGCTCCCGGCACTGCCAGTAGCGACACGTTCTATTTCGGCCGTATTGCCGCATTCCCGGCCGACGCCTGTTCAGGCGTAGCCGCTAACGCCCAGATCATCGATGATTTTGAATGTCAGCGCAATACGGCGTATGATAACGGGTCCGATAGTTTGTCCGTCGTAGCGAACCCGTTCAAGACGGGGATCAATACCAGCGCTTTTGTCGGCAAATACAATAAACCGGCGCATCAGGCATACGACGCCTTAGTAGCGGATTATGCCGCTCCAATCGATTTATCGAAAAATAATTATTTAACGGCGCAGATTTACTCGCCGGTCGCGGGAACGATTCTGGGTAAGCTGGAAGGAAGCACCGGACCGTCCAAAGAAATTCCTTTTGTAATTACGCCTGCTAATGTGAATAAATGGGTGCAGGTAAGCTACGACTTTTCAAAGGAAGCTACGGTCAACCATAGCCGCGTTGTGTTTTTCTTCGATGCAGGCCACGACACCTCGGCTCCGCTTACATTTTATATCGACAATATTATGTTCTCGCCGGCCCCGGCCCTGGAAGATTTTGACCCAACCAGGTTAACGTGGGGGGCGGGAGATGTCGTAAACGGTACTTTTAGCGTGGTAGCCAATCCAAGCCCGACCGGGATCAATACCAGCCCGAACGTGGGTCAGTATGTGAAGGGGTCCGCGCCGCTAGGCGTTTTATCCGGTTCGCTACCCGCCAATTTTTCAGTTACTTCGCAGGCTCCTCAGATGAACGTTCAGGTGTTGGCTCCGGCAGGCGCCAAGACCGTGACAATGCAATTGGTCAGTACACTCCAGGGTAATAAAACTGCCGACGCGCCCATCACCAGCGCGGGAACGTGGGAAACGTTGTCTTTTGATTTTAGTTCTTACACCAATATCACGGACTTTTCCCAAATCAATTTTATCTTTGATAAAACGCTGACCGCTTCAGGCGCGAAGTTTTATTTTGATAATATCCGCCAATCGACTTCCACGTTAAATCCGTGTAAAGGAACGGTGGCCGACCTTACTTACGTCAGCGATTTTGAATGTCAGCAAAACGATACGGCCAAATTATTGACACAGGACGCCAATTCCTCGCTGACCATTGTTCCAAATCCGGTTAAATCGCCCGCTAACTCCAGCGATAAAGTAGCCCGGTATGTAAAAACGCCAAAATCCGGCCAGTACGACGCCATTATTATTCCGACGCCGACAGGCGCGCCTTATGATCTGTCCGTCTATAATCAACTTTCCGTGATGATCTGGTCTCCGGCAAAAGGGAATCCGATCGGTATTAAAATTGAAGGCGGAACGCAATCGCTGGAAAAAGATACCACGTCCAGCTCCGCCGGAACATGGCAGGAATATGTGGTCGATTTAAGTAAAGTTGCCGGCAAAGGCAATAAAACGGTTACTTTGTTTGGCGATCTTGGCCTGGTTCCCACATCCAACGACACGTTCTACATTGACAATGTCCGTTTTAAACGGGCGGCGATCAGCGGTTGCGGTTTGAACTTTGAAAGCGCCGGCGGCTCTTATACGTTCACTACATTTGCCAACGGTTCGTTAGACGCCAAAACCAATCCGCCGGTAGCGAACCCAAGCAAAACGGGCGTCGACACCAGCGCTACGGTCAGCGCTTTTACCCGCGCGAAGGACGGCGATCCAAATTTTGCGGGAGAAACGGTAGAATTAGGCGCGCCGCTCAATTTCAAAGGATCGAAAACGATCACGATGAAAGTCTATATGCCTAAAATTGGTAACGTAAGTATCAAATTGGAACATTCGCTCACCGGCGCTCCAGTCCACGATGGACCGTCCGTAGCGAATACTAAAATTAATACCTGGGAGCAATTGACCTTTGATCTGTCTTCCTACCCAATTGATACAGGCCAATATTCTAAATTAACCATTTTCTTTGATTTTTTCATCCCTACTAAAAGGGACTCCACGAAAGACGTCACTTACTATTTCGATGATATCGTCGTAGGAGCCGGAAGTTGTACTGCAAGCGGATTGTTTGAAGTTAATGTTGAAAAATTGTCCATCTACCCGAACCCGGCTTATAACGAGCTGACCATTGACGCCGCTAAAGGCTTCGATAAAGTCGTTATTTTTAACCGGATCGGACAGGCGGTAAAAACCTTTTCGACGAGCGTGCTGGATACGGAAATCCATTTAAACGTGGGCGATCTGCAACAGGGCATGTATTTCTTGGCGGCTTATAAAAAAGACGGCTCGCTGGCGGCCAACGCTAAGTTTTTAAAAGAATAAGATAGCCGGTTTAGACGGCGCTGTTTCTAAAATGATTTACTCATAGTGTACGTTTTAATAGTTTAAAACGCTATTTATCGCTGAAGGGAACGAAATAAACCTACATCAACTCATGTTTTTAGAGGATTTTCGTTCCCTTTAGTTTTTTTGAAGACCTGATAGTTGCAGTTTTAAAGAGCCAAGCGCTTCAGGTAAATTTCCCCGCAGGAATATATGAAAGACTCAAAACTATCCATTGATGAGATTGAACCTTTACCTTCCTATATTTTTATTATTATTCGTGGTAGCCGGATGCGCTTCGCATAAAGGCGTTCAATCTGCCTCGCGCAATGCTGACCCAAGCACCGAGGGGTCGCCTTTTTCTTTAGACGAACTACAAAAACGTACATTCAACTACTTTTGGGAAACCCCGGACGCCCATTGGCAAATACCGGATCGCTATCCCACCATTAATTTTTCGAGCATTGCGGCGACAGGTTTTGGCTTTACGGCTTACTTAATTGGCGTAGAGCGACATTATATTACCCGCGCGCAGGCGGCGGAGCGTACATTGAAAACATTACTGGCGCTGACAGAATTACCGCAAGGAAGTCAGCCAACCGGAGTAAGCGGATATAAAGGCTTATTCTATCATTTTTTAGATCCCTACCAATCTTTACGCTACCGCGATGTAGAACTTTCTACTATTGATACCGGTCTTTTAATGGCTGGTATTCTTTCCGCGCAATCCTATTTTGACCAAAACGACGCAACAGAAACGCAGATACGGTCGCTGGCCGACGCGCTTTTTCGCCGCGTGGAGTGGGACTGGGCCATGGGTACCAATAAAAATGTAATTTCAATGGGCTGGAAACCGGAACACGGTTTTTTAGACTCCAAATGGATCGGCTATAATGAAGCGATGGTGTTGATCATTATGGCGATGGGTTCTCCGACGCATCCGATTCCGGAAACGGGATGGCAGGGATGGACTTCGGGCTATAAATTAGACAATTACCGGGGGCAGGAATACGTGGATTTTGCGCCGCTTTTCGGCCATCAATACAGTCAGATGTATATTGATTTTAAAGGAATCCAGGACGATTATATGCGGGCAAAAGGTATCGATTATTTCGAAAATTCCAAAAGAGCGACTCTGACCAACAAAGCATACTGTCTGGCTAATCCAAAAAAATACGCGAATTACGGCGAAAACGAATGGGGCCTTACGGCTTGCGACGGGCCTAAAGATACTACGGGAACGGACGCGACGGGTATAAAAAGAAGGTTTTCAGGATATAGGGCGCGCGGCGCGTCCTCTAAAGAAGAAGCGGACGACGGGACCATCGCTCCGACGGCCGTCGGCGGCTCTGTTCCATTTGCGCCGGATATCTGCATACCCGCGTTACAAAACATGTGGACAAAATATTATTCCGACTTGGTAGGGAAATATGGATTTAAAGACGCTTATAATCCGACATTTACCTTTAAAAACCCAAGAGGCTGGTTTGACGTCGATTACCTCGGCATTGATGAAGGGCCTATTGTCATACAAATAGAAAATTATCGCTCCAAATTTGTCTGGAATCTGATGAAGAAAAACCCCTACATCGTCGCAGGTTTAAAAAAAGCAGGCTTTACGGGAGGATGGTTAAAATAATGGTAAATGGTAAATATATAATTTATTTCATCTTACGGAAACTAACTTATTGATATGAAAAGAATTATTACAGTTCTTGGCGCTGCATTGGTTTTATTTGGAACGACGGCCACAGCGTTCTGCCAGAAAAAAACGGCGGCTGTCGATCCCGTCGATCAGCGGGTCGAAGCGCTTTTAGCTAAAATGACCACGGAAGAAAAAATCGGCCAGATGACGTTATTTACTAGCGACTGGGACGTTACGGGGCCGACCATCCGGGCGGGCTATGCCGACGATATTAAGTCCGGAAAATGCGGGGCTATTTTTAACGCCCATACGGCCGCTTATACCCGAAAATTGCAGGAAATCGCCGTCAAGCAGACGCGTTTGCATATCCCGCTATTATTTGGTTACGACGTGATCCATGGCTATAAAACCATTTTTCCGATCCCTTTAGGGGAATCGGCCAGTTGGGACCTGCCGCTCATGGAACGCTCCGCCCATGTGGCGGGCGAAGAAGCCGCCGCCGCCGGGCTGCACTGGACGTTTGCGCCGATGGTGGACATATCCCGCGACCCCCGCTGGGGTCGTTGCATGGAAGGCGCGGGCGAAGATACTTATTTAGGTTCGGCCATAGCAAAAGCCCGCGTGCGCGGGTTCCAGCGGGAAATCGGCGAACAGCAGGGCGTTTTGGCCTGCATCAAACATTTTGCCGCTTACGGAGCTGCCCAGGCGGGCAGGGATTACAATACAGTTGATATGTCCGAAATCATGTTGCGGGAGGTCTATTTGCCGCCCTACAAAGCAGGAATAGACGCCGGCGCCGCTACGATTATGACCTCATTCAACGAACTGAACGGCGTGCCGGCCAGCGCCAATCATTTCCTGTTGACGGATATTTTAAGAAAAGAGTGGGGTTTTAAAGGATTTGTTGTGACCGATTATACCTCTATTGCCGAAATGGTGCAGCACGGAAACGTGGCCAATGAAAAAGAAGCGGGCGAGGCTTCGCTCAAATCGGGCGTGGATATGGATATGCAGAGCGCTATTTTTTATAAGTATACGGCTCAATCACTGGCCGAAGGTAAAGTAACAATGGCGCAGATAAACCAGGCGACGCGGCGCATCCTGCGGCAAAAATTCCTGCTGGGCCTGTTTGAAGACCCTTACCGCTTCAGCGACGTCAATCGCGAAAAGGCAGTTCTCCTGAACGACGAACACCTCGGTTTTGCCCGCGACGCAGCCCGGAAATCATGCGTGCTACTGAAAAACGAAGGTCAAGTCCTGCCATTATCCAAAGCTAAAACCGTTGCCCTCATTGGCGCTATGGCAAACAGCCAGGCGGATATGATGGGCGCCTGGTCCGGCGCGGGCGAGGCGAAGGATTGCGTTACTTTGCTGACTGGGCTAACCGCCAAGGCGGCCAAAGTCATTTACGCTAAAGGTTGCAACGTGGAAGGCGACGACCGGAGCGGTTTCACGGAAGCCGTCAACGCTGCCAACCAGGCCGACGTCGTGGTGGTCGTAGCGGGCGAAACACGCGATATGACCGGAGAGGCAAGCAGCAAGACCAATATTGGAATTCCAGGCGTGCAAACCGAACTCATCCAGGAACTGATGAAAACAGGCAAACCGGTCGTCGTGGTCCTGATGAACGGCCGCCCGATCACGTTTCCTTGGATCGCCGAACACGCGAACGCTATTTTGGAAGCCTGGTGGGGCGGGTCGCAGGCCGGCAACGGAATTGCTGAAGTGCTGTATGGCGATTATAACCCAGCCGGAAAATTGCCCATGACTTTTCCGCGTAACGTTGGACAGGTACCGATTTTTTATAACGCCAAGCGTACCGGACGCCCGTCTGATATCGACCCGAATAACCATTACGCCAGCAAATACCTCGACAGTCCCGAAACGCCGCAATATTCGTTTGGCTTCGGGCTGAGTTATACGACTTTCCAATATTCGGATATGAGCGTCGACAAAACGACTTTTGCGATGAAGGAGCCGTTGCAAGCAAGCATTAAAGTGACCAATACCGGGAATTTTGACGGCGAGGAAGTGGTCCAGTTCTATGTGCGCGACCTGGTAGGCAGCCTGACGCGACCGGTAAAAGAGTTAAAGGGGTTCAAAAAAATTATGCTGAAACGCGGCGAGTCGCAGACGGTAACTTTTAAACTAACATCGGACGACCTGCGTTTTTATCATACAGATATGAAACATTACGCCGAACCGGGGGATTTTGATATTATGATTGGCGGCAATTCGACGGACGTGAAAAAAGTCCGTGTGGCGCTGACTCCCGCCCGAACCATAAAGCCATAAAAATCTAAAATAATTGCCGGCATAACCCAGTTTAACGATAAGCGATATTTTAAAATCTTGATTTTATTTGTAAAATATTGCTCGAAGGGAAATCCGTACCTGACCCGTTCTCCTAAAATGAATAAATATGAAAATGAACTTTACGCGCCGTTTAAAATTTTTGGCCTTGCTTCTTTTTTGTCTTGGCGGCTATGGGGCTGTTATGGCTCAAATCACCATAACCGGTAAAGCTACAGACGCTAAAACGGGCGAAGCGTTGATTAACGCGAGCATCGCCGTAAAAGGGACCCCGACGGGGACCGTGACAGACGTAGACGGAACTTACACGATCAGCGCTCCCGAGAACGGGACGCTGGTCGTCGCTTTTTTAGGGTATAACACGCTGGAGGTCGCCGTTAACGGGAGAAAAACGATTGATATTGCGCTGAGCGCAAGCGAAGAATCGCTTAAGGAAGTAGTCGTGGTGGGCTATGGTTCGCAGCGGAAAAGCGACCTGACAGGCGCCATTTCGACTATTAAAAGCGACGAACTGGCGAAAACCGCTACCGGATCCGTAGAACAGGCGCTCGAAGGAAAAATTGCCGGGGTGCAGGTGACGCCCGTATCCGGCGAGCCGGGCGCGGGCGCGGTAGTGCATATCCGCGGGGTCGGCACGCTGAACAACGCTTCGCCGCTCTACGTAGTGGACGGGATGTTGCTCGACGATATTTCTTATTTGAATGCCAACGATATTGACAACCTCGAAGTACTAAAAGACGCTTCCGCGACCGCTATTTATGGCTCGCGCGGCGCCAACGGCGTGATGATTGTGACCACCAAAAAAGGAAAGTCCGGGAATACGGTGATTAGTCTGAATACCTACTACGGAAGCCAGTCTCTCGGTAAAAAAATTGCTTTGGTCAACGGAAATCAATACGCGCATCTGGCAAACCAGGTGGCGGCTAACGAAGGAATCGCTCCCTTATTTGCCAATCCTGATTCTTACGGCGTTGGAACCGACTGGCAAAACGCTATTTTTCAGACCGCGCCGATGAAAAACGTCAACCTATCCGCGCGCGGCGGCAACGACCGGATGACCTTCAGCGTCAGCGGCGATTATTTTGACCAGACCGGTATTGTTAAAGGGAGCGATTACCAGCGCTATTCTTTAAGGATCAATAATGAATATAAACTAACTGACTTTATTAAACTGGGTCATAATATTGCTTTTGTATACGACCAGGCCAACGTGGGCGCCAACCCCATTTCCGACGCCCTGCATGCCGATCCTACCGTTTCGGTACAGGATAGCGCCGGGCATTATGGAAATACAGGAGCCATCTCCTCAGTCGGAAACCCCGTTGCCGAAATATTTTATCACCACGACAAAAAACACGCTTACCGCGGCGAAGGAAACGTTTACGTAGATATTAGCTTTCTAAAATACTTAACCTTCCGGTCGCAGGTGGGCCTGGATTATTCTAATTTAAGCGAAAAAGTATTTACGCCTGTTTTTAACGTTAGCCCGACCCAGCAGAATATAGTCAACAATCTGACCATCAATACCGGCGATAATTTGAACCGCCAATGGGATAATACGTTAACTTTTGACAAATCCTGGTCTAACATTCACCATTTGAACGTTTTGGCGGGCATCACTGCGCAAACCTATCGTACGGAAACTTTCCAGGGATACCGGACCAACCTGCCGGGCGAATCGGAAGATTTTTGGTACCTAAGCTCGGGGCAGGTTGTTGGCCAGACCAACGCCAACAATGCGGGAGAATGGCGTATATTTTCAACGCTCTTTCGCGTGAACTATACGTTGATGGATCGCTACCTCCTGACCGCTTCGTATCGCCGCGACGGTTCTACCCGTTTTGGGAAGGATAAACAATACGGAGATTTTCCTTCTATTGCTTTGGGATGGCGGATTAAGAAAGAGGCTTTCCTGAAAAATGTTACATGGTTGGATAACCTGAAATTGCGCGTTAGCTATGGCGCTATCGGAAATGATAAAACCACCAAAAGCGGGGGCGGACCAGATTACTATCCTGGAAGACCCCTTATTGCGAATAACCTAATCGCCGTTTTCGGGCCGGGCGAAACGCTGAATAACGGCGCCACCCAGACCGATCTCGCTAATCCGTTGATTCAATGGGAAGAATCCATTTCCAAAGATATTGGTTTCGACGCGGGCTTTTTTAATAATCGATTGACTGCTGAAGTGGATTATTACAACCGCCAGACTAACAAAATCCTGATTAACGTCCCGATTCCAGCTTATGTAGGCGCTGAAAATAACCCGGTCGTCAACGCTGCCAGCGTAGTCAACAGGGGACTTGATATTAACCTGGGCTGGAGGGATAAAATTACTAAAAATATCGGGTACAGCATTGGCATAGTCGCCTCTACCGTCCATAACGAAGTTTTATCATTAGGACAGGGGAACAGCCAGCTTTTTGGCGGCGGATTAGGCTTTGGCGGATTTTTAGGCACGCGCACCGCCATAGGCACGCCCATCGGAGCTTTTTACGGGCTTAAAACCAACGGCCTTTTCCAAACGCCCGAAGATATTAAAAACGGGCCGGTAGTAGGCGACGAAAAGCCTGGAGATCTTCGCTATGTGGATATTAATCACGACGGCAAAATTACAACCGATTCCGACCGAATATTCCTGGGCAGCCCGATTCCTAATTTTATTTACGGGCTTAACCTGGGCGTGAACGCTTACGGATTTGATATTTCAACGTATTTCAACGGCGTGAGCGGCAACAAAATTTGGAACTCCAAGAAACTGGCCCGCTTCGGAACGCCGAACTTTGAAACTTCTTATTTAGGGAGTTGGACCGGGCCGGGAACCAGCACCACGACGCCGCGCGCGCTTAATAGCGGCCATAATTACCTGCCTTCCGACTACTGGATTGAGGACGGATCCTATACGGCCTTGCGAAATTTGCAAATTGGTTATACGCTGCCGCCCGATATATTAAAACAAATCCATCTGACCAACCTTCGGATTTATGTCGGGGCTACAAATCTGAAAACCTGGGCAAAATATAGCGGCTACACCCCTGAAATTTCTTCGCCCGTTATTCAAAATTTAAAAGGCGTAGGTTATAATTCAGGCGATCTTTTATCCGCAGGCATAGACGGCGGCGCTTATCCGGTCGCGCGTACGTACACCGTCGGCTTAAACGCAACTTTTTAATTCAAATATTTTTGTCTATCAATTAACCAAATCTGCTATTCAAATGTTTATTGATAAGTTTATAAAACATTCAAGATGAAAAAGTTAAAGGCGACGGGTTTATTATTAACGGTTTTATTTTTCTTCGGCTGTTCAAAAGATTTCCTGGATATCAAACCGCAGGGACAATTGACCTCCGACAATTTTTTTCTAACTTCCGATCAGGCAGTGCAGGCGACCAACGCCGTTTATAATGTCATGCGCCGCTGGGAAGTGCACGTTTTTAGCTATATCGGCATGACCGATATCCGCTCTGACGACGCCGACAAAGGCAGCACGCCGACCGACGCGTCTTACCAACTGGACGTAGATAATTTTACGGACGACGCGGGTAACGTAGATACCCAAACTACCTGGGGCGGCTATTACAAAGCCATTTTCCGGGCCAATATTGCGATCGATAATATTGCGCCTATAAATATGGACGAAACGCTGAAGAAACGCCTGATTGCGGAAAGCAAAGTCCTGCGCGCTTATTTTTATTTTAACATGGTTCGCTGGTACGGGGATATTCCCCTGATCCTGCATCCGTTGAAAAGTACCGATTATAATCAAAAACGTACGCCGACGGCGGCAGTGTATACTCAAATTATCCAGGATCTGAAAGACGGGATCGACGCCTTACCGGAAAAATCGCAATACTCTTCCGACGACCTGGGGCGCGTAACCAAAGGGACGGCACGGGGTCTGCTTTCTAAAGTTTATTTGACGATTTACGATTACCTCAACGCTGAAAAATACGCTTCCGACCTGATCGCGTCCAAAGAATATCAGTTGTATCCGGATTACTCCAGGATATTCCAGGTGCAGGGAGAAAACTGTTCGGAATCCATTTTTGAAGTACAGGTTGCCGCTAACACAGTCGATGGAACCAGCCAATATAACCAGGTGCAGGGGGTCCGCGGGACGCCAAACATCGGCTGGGGATTTAACCGCCCTTCCGACGACCTGATCAAGGAATATGAAAGAGGAGATCCGAGGCGGTCCGCCACTATTTTATACGAAGGCGACGTATTGCCCGACGGTTCGGCCATTGTAGAGCATAATCCGGAAGTCGTCAATGCGCGATACAATAAAAAAGCGTACGCGCCTTTGGTCGTTCCGAGCGATAACGGGAAAGGACAAAGCAATATACGTTTATTGCGCTTGTCGGACGTCATGCTGGTCTACGCTGAAGCGGCCAACGAGAACGGCAAAACTGCGGTAGCCGTCGCTACGGTGAATCAGGTTCGGGCTAGGGCGCGGGGCGCCAACTCCAATGTGTTGCCCGATATTACCGCCAGTTCTAAAGAGGACGTCCGTAAAGCCATCTGGCACGAGCGGCGCGTGGAATTGGGCATGGAACAACAGCGCTGGTGGGATTTGATCCGCCAAAAACGCGCTGCCGAAGTAATGCAGGCCGTTGGTAAAAACTTTATCAAAGGGAAGCACGAACTTTTCCCGATCCCGCAGACGGAGATTGATATCAGCGCAGGGACGCTGAGCCAAAATCCGGGTTATTAATTATTTTGAATGTTTAAAAAATACAAGCCGTCGGAAGCTATACTTCCGGCGGCTTTTTTATTCCCCGATATCTTGTAGAGACGCAAATAGGATATCAAAAGCGCCGCATTCTGCGGCGTTTTTGTTTTAGCGGCGTTTTTATTCCATACTTCTTAGGATTAACTCCTCCCCTGCCGCACAATCTTTTTCCAGTTTTGCGCCCGCGTGTTCCGCGCTGTTCACCAAAAAACGGTCGCCTAAACCCGGATATAAAACCAGTCGCCCGCCTTTTTTACTGGTTACTTTGACTTCCACGACTTTTCCGCCTTTGACTTGGGCGCTAACCAAAAAAGCGCCTTCCGTAAGGATACCGTCAAAATGGAGGGTCTTCCAGTTTTGGTGCAGATTAGGGAGCACGTAAATTCCGTCGGCGCGGTTCTGTATCAGCAGTTCAAACACGGCGGTCAGGGCGCCGAATCCGGCGTCGAGTTGCATGACCTCGTTATTGGGCGTCCCGGCGGGCAGTTTATCGTATACTGGGTTCGCCAACAGCGAAATACCCGGTTTATTGGCGTTGTGAAGCGTTCCGCGCCCTTCGTTGACAAAATTATCGTTCCACCAATGCAACAGGCTAACGGCAGATTCCGTCTCGCCGCAACGGCTGTGAATAACGGACGCCCAGGGAACGCACCAGCCCGACCACATACCCGTTCCTTTAAATACCCAGTATTTGACGGAGGCCTGGACGATTTTCCGGTACGCGGTATCGTTGGGGTCGACCGTGCAGAATGGGTAAATACTACCCAGATGAGAGTGATGGCGGTGGCTGTCTTCCAGTTCCTGCCCTTCCCAGAGGCCAATATGCGGTTGTTTAAAATTGGTATTCATCCAACTGTCGCCGTCGAAAGTTTGTTGGTTGACGAGCGTAAAGGGCGGCAAACGGACGTCGACGTCTTTCCAGCGCGGATCGACGGGTCTGCCCAGCGCTTTAGCGGCTTCGGGCAGAATACGCACGATCTTATGCAGGGCAGCCAGTTGGAAAGAAGCGTCGCGTCCCCAGGCGTTGGCCGCGTCGCCGCGATATTCGGGACTGACAGAAACGGGCAAACTAAACCGTTTTCCGCCTTTGCCGTCGTTGACTTCCTCCAACATCGCCCAATATCCTTCAAAAGCGCCCAGCATGAGCGGATAGCCCAATTCTTCGAGCGATTCTTTATCCAGACCGTACCGGTAATATTGCCAGGCCATCATGGCCATCCATGCGGTGCAGGCATGGTCGATGGTTCCCGTCCAAAAAGTTCCCACTACTTTGCAACGGTCGTCGACCGCGTGCGGCAACATCAGGGCGCCTTTCCGGCCAAAAAAGCGTTCGCCGTTTTGCTGCAATTGCGGCAGCCAGTATTTCATCATATTCCACAACGGCGCGAAATGGCTCAGCCGGTTGCTGGCCAGGGCGGGCGTATAGATCATTTCCTCGTTGATGTTGAAATGGAAATCGGCGCTCCAGGGCGGCAGTTGATAATCTTCCAGGAATGGCCCCTGCAAAGAACAGGGAAGTCCCTGCGGCGGCGAAGCGCACGCCTGTTTATACAGCCCGTAATCAACAATTTCCTGTAATACCGGATCCGGCAGTTGTATTTTCGGAACTTCCGCCCAGTAATTTTTCCACCACAAGTCCCTCGCCGCAGTCAATTGATCTAACCCGGCATTTTGTAAAGATGCAATTAATCGCGTCTCCGATCCGGAAGGCTTAAACCGCGTTGCGACGGTATCTTTGCTCCCGCTATCTCCGGCGTCGCCCAAAACCGTTCCGATCCAAACGACCTGGCCCTTCATCCGGTACCCCACAGAAAGCGGCGCATCCTGGGGCAGGGATTGCGTAAACCCGTTGACGCCTTTTTCTTTCCAGGAAACCGGCGGCTGTACCCCCATTTTCTCCAATTCCTTTTTAACGCCCGGCGTTTGATAGGAAGGCGTCAGCGAAAGACGGACTTGTTTCCCAAAATTACCGCCGTCCGCTCCATCCGTGAATTGAATCCAGGCCAGTTCGGAATCCGGATCCTGCCCGATAAACGCCCGTTGTTCGACGCCGGTTTTGTCTTTCGCGATGACTTCAATGGCGCCTTTGCGAAAATACAGGACGGCTTTTTGCCATTCGTATCCCTCCGGAAGATCAATATGCAACGTCCCTCCGCCAATTTGAAAAGGCGTTTTAGGAAAATTGGCCGCCTTTGCAGGCGTTTCAAACGCTTTGCGGAGACCCGCCTCGTCTTTGGATTCCAGCAGTTTTTTGACGTCCTGGTAATTGGTCCGCAGCGTAAAATCGTTTCCGCCTCGGTGATCCCAAAAACCCGGTCTGCCGATCGTTATATTCAACCGGTTTCTTTTACCCCAGATCATCAGGCCCAATTTGCCGTTCCCTAAAAGGGCGCCGGCGTGCGGGCGGGCGATCGGAAAGTCCCATTCAAGGGTGGTATTTTCAACGTCGGGCTTATCAGTCGAACCAAACCGTTGAAAGGCGTAGCCGGATGGAGCGACCAGCAGAAAAAAACAAAGTAGAGCATATAGATTTCTCATTATTTCGAGGTTTTTATGGCGCTGGCCGATATGATGTACAGATAAATAGCGGGTCGGATTGACAAAGATAGGCGTTAAACGGCCAAATTATACCCGGCCTGGCAGGAAAAAATATTTTAATAAATGAAAAAAAGTTTGGAGATATAGGGCAGGGCGTTTACCTTTGCGCTCTCAAAAAAAGCGGTTAGGGAAACCTGACGCGGACTTTTGAAGTAGGTTCCCGAAAGGGCGGTTAGCTCAGCTGGTTCAGAGCACCTGCCTTACAAGCAGGGGGTCATAGGTTCGAACCCTATACTGCCCACGTATTTAAGAAAATCGCCAACAGTCTTTCGATTGTTGGCGACTTTTGTTTTATTAACGTCTTATCTAAGGCTGAGTGGAATATTTTTAATTTTTTGCAAAAATTCAAAATATTCCTTTCCCGGATTTTCTGCGGCAATTAGGTCAATACGCGGTGAACATCTTCGTCCCGGTCGGCGCAGCCGTCGGACAAGACCGTGAGGCGAAAATCTTTTTCGGCCGCTTCGCGGACGATCCTTAACATCACTCCGCTGGTAGCGACGCCAATAAAATCAAATGTTGAAATAACACCTTAAATTCGTATTAAAAGCAAACTGAAGTCTAGAAAAGGGTATATTTTATTTTTTGAAAAAAATAAAATACACCCCACCCGCCGATAGGTTAAGCATTTTCAACGACCGTTTCGACGGTTTTAGCCGTTTGCACGGTTTCAGCGTGATCCAACAAACCCTTTCTCAAAAAATTAGAGAATAAGACGATGATCATTAAGGCAACCGCACCCTGCCAAAGGATCGCGTCGGGGGCGCCAAGCCATTGCGAAACGGCGCCAATAAACAGACTGCCGAACGGCAGCATGCCAAACAAGGCGGTCGCCACAAAACCCATCACCCGTCCCCGCATATAAGGCGCCGCTTCCACCTGGATGATCGTATTGCAGATCGTCGTTTGCGAAGTCGTTCCAAATCCGGCCAATATAGCGAACACCATAGCGAGCGGGAAATAATGGACGCGCGAGAAACAGATCAAACTGACGCCAAAAATAACCGTATTGGTCAACAGCACCAGTTTTAAATTAGTCCCGGGACGCAGGGACGCTAAAAAGAAGGTTCCGCCCAAGGCGCCCAGGCCAATGAAACTATTGATATACCCAAAAGTAGCAGCGTCGCCTTTAAAAACAAGGTGAGCAAACACCGGCAATAACGTGCCGTACGGCAATACGAGCAAACTCATCAGCGAAAGAAAAAGGATTGTCATGCCGATCGCGGGCGTCCGTTTCAAGTAAGTAAAGCCGTCCACCAGGTCGGCGGTCATTTTCTTTTTGATTGGGGACGGATGGAAAGGGGAAAGTTTCATGAGCAGCAGCGAAAGGATAACGGCTATAAAACTGACCGCGTTGATCAAAAAGCAGATTCCAGCGCCCCACTTTACCAACACCAGGCCGGACGTCGCCGGCCCTAGCAACCGAGCCAGGTTGACCATCGAAGAATTGAGCGCGAGCGCGTTGGGCAGATCGGCGCGGTCGCTGATCATTTCATGCACCATAGGTTGCCGCGCCGGGACGTCGAACGCGTTGACTACCCCAAGGACCACGTTCAGGATCAATACCTGCCAGACAATGAAATGGTTGGTCAGCGTCAGTACGGCCAGAACGATGGCCTGCAACATGGCGGCGGTTTGCGTCAGCAGCAATATTTTGTACCGGTCGTAGCGGTCGGAAACGACCCCGCCATATAAAGAAAGCAAAAACGAGGGAAACTGGGACGCAAAAACGGAAACCCCCAACATGAACGTCGAATGCGTCATGGTGTAAATGACCCAACTGACGCCCGTCCGCTGCATCCAGGTTCCAATCTGCGAGACGGACTGTCCGGTGAAAAACAGGGCGTAGTTGCGATTACGGAAGGTTCTGAAGGTGGAGATCATGTTTTAGCGCTTCAAAAAAACCGCCTTCGGTAACATACAATGCACCCCTACATTCCCATCCACCAATTGCGTAATATTGACGTCCACCGAAATACTACACAGCATATAAGCGTCCGCTTTGGTTAATTCTTTTTCCTCCATCAGGTATTTGATCATTTCCCGGACCGCTATATGCGTGGCGGCGTTAAGATCGCGGTCGCAGCCCATCGTGATAATGTGGGTGGCCGTTTCCGCGCGAGGCCAGGTCAGGGCTTTCCCTTTATGCACCGTAAATTGAATATCCGCTTTCAGCGAAGTTTCGATGGCCGTAATGTCCACTTCGCCGTTGCCCTGCGCGGCATGGCCGTCGCCGATTTGGAATAGGGCGCCTTCCACATGAACGGGAATAAAAAGCGAGCTGCCCGCTACGATCTCCTTGTTGTCCAGGTTGCCGGCGTTGATCCAGGGCGGCGCGCTGTTCCATTTTCCGGCTTCTTTGGGCGGCGCTACGCCCATGCCGCCAAAGAATGGGCGTAAAGGAATTTCGATCCCGTCTTTAAAATATCCAATCATTTTGACAGTATCCAGCCGGATGATGCTCATTTTTCGCTCAAAGATCTCGTCGGACAAAAACCCGTTTTGCCCGATCGCATTATAGCCGTATGGAATGGCCAGCCGGATCGCGTTGAAATGCACTTCCAGCACGTCGCCCGGCTTCGCTTCTTCCACATAGATTGGCCCCGTCAGCACATGGCCGCCCGGCCCGCGGTCTTTGACCGCCTGCACGTCGCGCAGTTCTTTCTCCACCTCGCCGGCAGGCAGCCCGGCAGCTTCCAACCGTTCGGGATTAGAGGTCAGCAGGGTATGCACTTTGACAAAATCGCCGGACTTAACCCGAAGAACTGGCGGCGTTTCCGACCAATAATTTCCCCAAACGACCGTCGTCGGGCTTGGGTTCAGAACGTACGGGTTTTCCCTGCTTCCTTTGGTTTGGGCCTGGAGGCTTTGAGCCGTCCAGGCAATCAGGAATAATAGCGCACATTTATTGACTAAGGGCATAAAAAATGGGTTGAGCGAAGGTGATTGTCTGAACCGGGATTTTAAGTAGATTGTATAGATTTTTGAGATGCGTTATTTTGACGGAATTGCACTCATTGTCTGAACCGGGATTTCAGGTAGATTATACAGATTTTTGAGATGCACTGTCCACACGCAATTCTCAATTGGCTTTAATAATAGCCTATTTAATTCGCTAAAATTTGCCGACTAATAAAGGTAGCTATTATAAGGTCAAAGCAACACATCTCAAAAATCTGTATAATCTACCTGAAATCCCGGTTCAGACAAATAGTCAAAGCAACACATCTCAAAAATCCGTCGAATCTACCTGAAATCCCGGTTCAGACAAATAGTCAAAGCAATATATCCCAAAAATCCGTCGAATCTACCTGAAATCCCGGTTCAGACAAATAGTCAAAACAACACATCTCAAAAATCTGTCGAATCTACCTAAAATCCCGGTTCAGACAAATAATCAAAGCAACACGTCTCAAAAATCTGTATAATCTACCTGAAATCCCGGTTCAGACAAATAATCAAAGCAACACGTCTCAAAAATCTGTCGAATCTACCTAAAATCCCGGTTCAGACAAATAATCAAAGCAACACGTCTCAAAAATCTGTCGAATCTACCTAAAATCCCGGTTCAGACAAATAGCCAAAGCAACACATCTCAAAAATCTGTCGAATCTACCTGAAATCCCGGTTCAGACAAATAGCCAAAGCAATATATCTCAAAAATCTGTCGAATCTACCTGAAATCCCGGTTCAGACAATGTGCATCTTTAAGAAGGCACTTTAAACTTCTTGTTCAACAGCCTATGAAACACAAGGCTCTTTTCGCCAAAGTTAATCAACAGCCCAATTTCCAAATTATAGGCTTCCAAATAATTCAGGGCCTGTGCAAAATGAACCGGCTCCAGTTTTGTGAGCGCTTTCAGTTCAACTGAAATCAATTCCTCCACAAGGAAATCTACCCGACGCGACCCGACGTCTTCATTTTTATAATAAATTGGAATGGGAAATTCGCGCTTAAACATCAAACCGGCTAACCCCATTTCAACTTTCAACGCCCGTTGATAAACGACTTCCTGAAAACCGTTCCCCAGAATGGTATGCACCGTCATGGCGGATCCAATAATTTTCTTGGTGACGTCCGCATATTTGTAATTTTCCTCGCCCATAAGTATGTTGTTAAAAAGTGATTATGTTCATTTTCTCCGGGCAAATATACAGGTTTCACATTGTCTGAACCGGGATTCCAAAAAGATTATACAGATTCTTGAGATACACTTTTTGACGGGATTGCGGCCATTGTCTGAACCGGGATTCCAAAAAGATTATACAGATTTTTGAGATGCACATGTGGACGGGATTGTCTGAACCAGGATTCCAAAAAGATTACACAGATTCTTGAGATACACTTTTTGACGGGATTGCGGCCATTGTCTGAACCGGGATTCCAAAAAGATTATACAGATTCTTGAGATGCAGAATATTGACGACCCTCAATTATCTTCTGCCTAATTCATCAAATTCCCTTATAATTCAACCCCAAACAAGTTGCCGAGTATTATAATTATCAAAACAACACATCTCAAAAATCTGTATAATCTTTTTGGAATCCCGGTTCAGACAACGACGTCCCGCCACCCCACCCGTCAAAACAACACATCCCAAAAATCCATATAATCCCCCTAAAATCCCGGTTCAGACAACGACGT
>JBBRMZ010000087.1:0-18495 GCA_038230555.1 Chitinophagales bacterium | reverse complement strand
TGGCTGGATCATCGGCGTCGCGGGTTTAACGATTATTCTGGGAGCGGTATATATGTTGAGAAGTTATCAGACCATGATTCTGGGCGAAACAAAAACTATAACAGCGCATTTTCAAGATTTGGATATACAAGAAAAGGTCATTTTAAGCGTTCTGGCGGCCTTTGTATTTTTAGTCGGAGTATACCCGCAACCGTTGTTAGAAATGACTTCTCCGGCAGTAAAAGGATTAATCGATCAATTTACCGCCGGACTTATTAATTAAACGATTCGTAAAAAAGCGCCCGGCGCAACGCTAACCAAATTTTAATATTTTTCTAATAGCCGGTCTTTTCTTTTGAACAAGCCGGCTGATTCAAACAGTATGAAAGAACTTTTAACCTTAGCGGGACTTGGGATTGTTATTATGCTCGCCGAGATGCTGAAGCTAAAAAAGTGGCTAATCTTTCCTCTGGCTTTGGCCGGTCTGGCCGGGTGTATCGCGTTCAGTATCGTTGATTTTAACAGAATGGAATCGTTATACGGGATGATGCGCCTCGATTCCTACGCTCAGGCTTTTAACGTCGTAATGTGTTCGGTCACGCTGCTTTGGTTAGCCCTTTTTGAGAATTATTTCGAGACTAAACATAGCCTGACGGATCAATATGCCCTGATCTTTTTTGCTCTGACGGGGGCGTTAATGATGGTCTCTTTTACCAACCTGACCATTTTATTTTTAGGGATCGAAATTCTTTCCATATCTATGTACGTGCTGGCGGGTAGCCAAAAAAACGATCGGGGAAGCAACGAAGCCGCTTTTAAGTATTTCCTGATGGGCGCTTTCGCATCCGGGTTTTTGTTATTCGGGTTTGCATTGATTTACGGCGTAACCGGCTCCTTTGACGTCAAAACCATAGGATTACAAATCAATGATTTCTTTTTACACAAAGCAAACCTGACCATCCTTACCATTGGCGTTATTATGATCTTGGTCGGTCTGGGGTTCAAATCCTCCTCCGCCCCTTTTCATTTTTGGGCGCCCGACGTGTATCAGGGTTCGCCGACCGCCATTACTTCATTCATGGCTACGGTCGTAAAAACGGCCGCCTTTGGCGCTTTTTATCGATTATTCGCGATTTGTTTCCCTTCTTTACATCATTCATGGGCAGATTTGGTCTCTATTATGATCGTGTTGACCTTATTGATCGGTAATCTTTCCGCGCTTAGCCAAACGGACGCCAAAAGAATGCTCGCGTTTTCCAGCGTTTCCAACGCCGGATATATGCTTTTTACGATCATTTCTGTCAACAGCGCAGCCAGCCAGTCTTTGATTTTTTATGCCGCTTCTTATTCTGTTGCTTCTTTATGCGCGTTTGCAGTTTTATTTATTGTCGCTTCCGCCAGGAACGGCGATTCCTCATTTGCTTCTTTTAACGGGCTTGGGCGAACTAATCCCCTGCTGGCGGGCGCTATGACTTTATCATTGTTGTCGTTGGCCGGCATACCGCCCCTCTCCGGCTTTATGGCCAAATATTTTATTTTTGCCAACGCCATCCACGAAGGCGACCTGGGTTTAATGCTTTTTGCCGTGGTAGCTTCCTTGGTTGGAGTTTATTATTATTTTAAAATCATCATTAGTATGTATTTTGAAACCCCGGTAGAGCGGGGCGAGGCAATAGAAGGGAATCCCCTGCAAAATATGGTATTGCTAATCGCCTGCGGCATTTTACTGATTTTGGGAGTTCTGCCCGGATTAGTATATCAGGGTAATTAGAATTAAAATCCCAATAAGTCTTTCATACCGAAAACGCCTTTTTTGCCGGCCAGCCATTCTGCCGCCTTGACGGCTCCCTCAGCAAATCCGTCCCTGCTGTGAGCCGTGTGTTTAATTTCAATGTCGTCGACGGTAGACGAGTAAGTAGCGATATGGGTTCCCGGAAAAACGCCCATACGTTTAGAAACGATTGGAATTTGGCCCGAGTTGGTTTCTGCCGAATTAGTCCACTCCTTTTTCCTGTCCAGCATTTTTATCAGGTCGCCGGCCATCGTTATGGCGGTGCCGCTTGGAGCGTCCAACTTTTGCGTATGATGAATTTCTTCGAGCCGCACTTCATAGGCGTCTGCCTGATTCATCAGCGAGGCCAAATACCGGCTAACTGCAAAAAAGATATTTACGCCGATACTATAATTGCTTGCGTAGAAAAGCGCGCCTTGTTCTTCAGTAAATAGCCGGACGATTTCCGCTTCTTCTTTCCCCCATCCGGTCGTGCCGCAAACGACGGGCAATCCCAGGGACAGGCATTTTTTCAAATTATCGACGGCGCTTTCAGGCCGGGTAAATTCTATAGCGACGTCTGCGCGAAGGGCGGAGCTTTCATTTAAATCCTCCATATTATCAAAATCCACTTTCGCAACCACTTCGTGATTGCGGCGTTCCGCAATTTGTTCTATAGTTCTTCCCATTTTGCCGTAACCTATCAAAATAATTTTCATTCGCTTAAATAATATTTATTTCCGTGAATTTAATGTGATAAAATAAAAAACATCAGTCAATGTTATGTTTGCACTCTTAGGGAGCGAATTAACACGGTCGAATCCCGTCGCTCTCGCGGCAGGATTTTTTAGCTTTTAAAATAAAGCCTGTTTCCTTCAATTTCTCGTCAAAAGTCGATAAGTTTGCCGATATAAACAAAAGCCGGGATTCATATCTTTTGTTTAAACCAGCGAATCATCACAATGAGAAAATATATTGTCGAAGCCATCGGAAGTTTTTTCCTGATACTCACCGTTTGCCTCACTAATATTGGGGCTTCTTCGGAAGTTACTCCTATAGCGATAGGCGGCGTGTTATTGGCAATGACTTACGCAGGCGGATACATTTCCGGAGCGCATTATAATCCGGCGGTGACCCTCGCTGTCTGGCTTCAGGGTAAAATCAGTGCGCGAAACGCCTTAACCTATATTTTCGTACAGATTATTGCGGGCGCTTTAGCTGCGTTAATGGTAAAATACCTTTTTCTTGCTAATATATCCGGTTGGAAGCCCATATCGATCGCCAGTTCATACAGCGCGCTGGCTGCCGAAATTGTCGGATCGTTTGGCCTTTGCTGGGTATTCCTGAATGTGGCTACCGCTCCCGCGGTCGAAGGAAATAATTATTACGGGATAGCCATTGGATTTACCCTTAGCGCTTTTATCGTGGCTTTAGGCGGCGTGTCCGGCGGCGCTTTTAATCCGGCGACGGCGCTGGGGATGACCATTGCAGATAAATTTAGTTGGAACCATTTGTGGCTCTACTGGGCGGGCGGATTATCAGGCGGAGCTTTAGCGGCGCTGGTTTTTAGACTAACGAATACCGAGGATCAATAATTAAATTTTATCCTAATCTTTATCTAATCAAAAAACATTTAAGGCGTAATTGTTATAGGAAACCCGGAAAATGACGTCCCACCCGCTCCCCCGCGTACAGCGCGCGGGAGAGCGGGTCGCTAAAATTGTCGTACAACCATTTTTATTTCATTATTTAAAATCTAATATTTTTATGGAAGAAGAAGTGCCTACCGACCATTTACACGAAGCGATACAAGAAAAAGCCGAGCATGGCAAACCGTGGGTCATGGTTGTGGCTTTGTCTACCGCAGTGATTGCCGTTTTAGCCGCTATTTGCGCTTTACTATCAGGCCATCATGAAAATGAAGCGCTCATCGACCAGATTAAAGCTTCGGACCAGTGGTCGTATTATCAGGCTAAAGGAATTAAATACGAAATTAATAACGCTTATCTGAAAACGATGGCAGCCAACAAACTAGCCGTTACAGAGGAAGAGAAAGCTAAAGTTGAACGTTATAAAGACGAACAGACAGAAATAAAAAAACTAGCCGATGAGAAAGTTGCCGATTCAGAGATGCATTTGAAGCGGCATGTGATTCTTTCCCGAGGCGTAACGCTTTTCCAGGTAGCCATCGCGATTGCGGCCATTTCAGTGCTTACGCGACGAAAAGCGCTTTGGTTCGTCAGTTTGGGCGCGGGATTATGCGGCGTTTTCTTTTTGATACAAGGGATTATCTAAAAGTTTGCGCTTTATCTTACAAAAGCGGAACATAAAACCTGTTCCGCTTTTTTTTGTTTACAAGATATTATATTTAAATAATAAACCAATCTTTTGTGAAGATTTTATATATTATCCGTCACGCAAAAGCTACAAGCGATCCAGCCTACCATTGGGATTTTGAACGTCCTTTAGACAGCCGCGGAGAGGAGGAAGCGCCTGTTATGGCGAACCGCTTAGCTCATGCCATATCTAACGACGGATTAGAGCCAGAAATTATTGTCAGCAGTCCGGCGGTGCGAACTTTGGCTACCGCGCGTTTTTTTGCTTCCGCTTTCGACCTATTAGAAACTGACGTCGTCCAAATTAAAGATCTTTATGACGCGTCCCTGCACGACCTGTTAAAAACTATTCACGGGTTGCCGCCCGAAAAAAATATAGCGATACTGGTGGGTCATAATCCTTCGGTTACGCTGACGGCCAGCCTTTTTTCGGAATCCCACATTGAACACGTGCCAACCTGCGGAGTTCTAAAAATCGCAGGGTCAATAGAATCCTGGAAAGATTTTAAACCGGGAAAAGCGACGCTCATTGAGTTCTACTCCCCAAAATCACATAATCATATTTAAAAAATTTATTTTATAAAGATTACAAGCTCTAAATTAATCTTGCGCTTTTTAAAAATATTTTTCCTATCCATCTTAGCGTGGGCGACCGGCTGTTCCGGCGGATTAAAAGAACGCGTGCCTCCCGATAAAATGTCGCTCATTCTGGCGGATATTTCTACCGCCGAAGCTTATGTGGATATTGCCAAAGAAGCGCAAAAAGACAGCCTTACCCATATCTATTACGATCAAATTTTTGCGCGATATGGGGTCAATAAAGCGGATTTTGACTCGACGATGATTTTTTTAGCCCGTAATCCTAATGCAATGGAAACCGTTCAGCATAAGGCTTTAGAAAATTTAGAAAATATTAAAAAGAAAGATTCCGCCGTCCTGAAGCGCTGATGAGAAAATACGCGATCATCGATATTGAAACGACCGGCGGCAAGGCAAGCCGCGAGCGGATTACTGAAATTGCCGTGGCGCTGCACGACGGCGAAAAGATACTCGACGTTTTTGAGACCCTGATTAACCCGGAATGTTCGATTCCTTACTATATTACGCAAATCACCAGTATTACCGACGACATGGTGCAAAACGCGCCTAAGTTTTACGAGGTGGCCAAAAAGATCGTCGAAATGACCGAGGGAGCTATTTTTGTAGCCCATAACGTCCGGTTTGATTATTCGTTTGTCCAAGAAGAATTCAGAAGGCTGGGTTTTACTTATACCCGGAAGCAGTTGTGCACCGTGCGGATGAGCCGGGAAGCGTTTCCAGGTCTTAAATCGTATGCGCTCGGTAATTTAATTAAACATTTTAATCTTCAGGTAAAAGACCGGCACCGCGCGCTGGCCGATACGCTTGCAACCGCTCAAATATTTGAGATGATCCTCGCCCGCGAAAGCAACCGCGTCAGATCGGAACAAATGATTAATCTGGGTATTAAGGAATCGCAGTTGCCCGCTAATTTAAATTTAGAAAAACTGCACGGGCTACCGGAAAAATGCGGCGTTTACTACCTGCATAACGCCAACGGCGAAGTGGTATATATCGGTAAAAGCATAAACATAAAGAAGCGTGTGTTCGAGCATTTTGCCGATAAAACGGAAAAAGCGGCTAAATTACAACAATTGGTAGACGACGTGTCTTATGAAATTACCGGTAGCGAACTGGCCGCTTTGCTGCTGGAAAGTTATGAGATCAAAAGGGTAAAACCCAGCGTCAATAAAGCGCAGCGAGCCACGCATTTTCCCTATTGCGTATATGCTTATAAAGACGACGACGGATATATTCGGTTTCAGGCCGTTAAAAATGTAACGGCGATCCGTAAAAAACATGAAATCCTAGCGGAGTTTGAAAAATTACAGGAAGCAAAAGGATATTTAAAATTCCTGGTCAGACGATTTGAGTTATGCGAGAAAAAAATGGACGCATCCGTAGAAAGCGGCGCCTGTTTTCCTTTTCATCTGAAACAATGCAACGGGGCTTGTACAGGCGTGGAAAGTGCCGAATCTTACAATGAACGGGCGTCGCAGGCTATTGAAAAAATAAAAACCTTTTTTGATGAAAACTTTTTAGTGATTGAAGAAGGAAAGGACAAAACAGAAAAAGCGGTCATACTGGTAACGGACGGATACTACCGGGGTTTTGGTTTTATAGACTCCGAGGAAGAATTATCTATAGATGATATAAAAAGAGCTATCAAAAATTACCCGGCTAACGGCGAAACCAATAAAATTATCCGGCAATATATTGCGCAGCCTTCCCCCCGAACCAAGATCGTTAAGATTTAGTCGTCATTGCAATCTTCATCAGACGTTGCATGGATATGGATTCTGTAGCGGCTTTTTCAGCAAAATCCATTTCTTTCCCCGCATAAATAATTGATCTGGAAGCGTTAATTAGTAAGCCGACGTCTTTGTTTAAAGCCGAGCCCGCGACTTCGGTCAAGTCGCCGCCCTGTGCTCCGACGCCCGGAACCAGCAGGAAATGGTCGGGAACCAGTTCCCGTATCTCTTTTAATTTATCTGCCTGCGTGGCGCCGACCACAAACATCAGGTTTTCCGGCGTTCCCCATGTTTGCGCTTTCCTTAGAATGTGTTTGTATAAATCGCCTGGGATCTGGAAATCCTGCGCCCCTTTATTAGACGTCAGGGCCAGTACGATTGCCCATTTGTCTTTAAATTCCAAAAAAGGTTTTACAGAATCTTCGCCCATGTAAGGGGCAACGGTAACGGCGTCAAAATTAAGGGTTTCAAAGAATGCTTTTGCATAAAGGCGGGAAGTGTTGCCGATATCGCCGCGTTTAGCGTCGGCTATTGTAAAATGGGTTTTTGGGATATAATCCACTGTTCTTTCCAAAGACTCCCAGCCTTTTTTACCGAGCGCTTCGTAAAAAGCAAGATTAGGTTTGTAGGCGACGCAATAATTTTTGGTGGCGTCAATAATCTGGCGGTTGAATTCAAAAACCGGATCGGAAAAATCCAATAGATGAGCGGGAAGTTGCGTTAATTCAGCGTCTAAACCGATACAAAGAAAAGACTCTTTCAGGCGTATTTGGTTGACTAACTCGCTCCTGTTCATATAAATATTACAGAAAGAGAAGATTAAACGCCGACAGTTTCCAGGTGATATTCGTCCGAAACAGCCTCGACGGATGTAATTTCCGGTATTTTATGTTTGATCGCCGCTTCAATACCCGCTTTCATGGTCATGGCAGACATACTACAGGTCTGGCAATTTCCCATCCAGCGAACGCGGGCAACCATTTGATCGGTGACGTCCACTACTTCAACTCCGCCGCCGTCCACTTTCAAAAATGGACGCACGTCGTCTAAAGCCCGGTCTATCCGGTTAAGTAAAATAGTTCGATCGTCTGCTATCATTGAATGTAATTTTTAAACTAATCTATGCTTCCCGTCTTACCCTATTAAAGGGATCGTTTTCAACCGTTCTATTTAATTAAAGTTGAACGGATACCTTTTGCGTCGGAGCGCTTAATTCATTTCGAACAGCCACTTGACGGGCAACGTTTTCGGCTACCTTCATAAATGCGCGCTTGGTAACAGGTTCGTTGTGAAGAATGATCGGTTTTCCCGCGTCGCCTGCTTCTCTGACGCCCATGACTAAGGGAGTTTGTCCCAATAACATCGTTTCCGCCGCTTTGGCAAGTCTTTTGCCGCCGCCTTCGCCAAAAATATAATACTTATGATCGGGCAGCTCTTCGGGCGTGAACCAGGACATATTTTCAACCACGCCCAAGATCGGGACATTGATAGAAGGCAGTAAAAACATATTGAGCGCCCGCAAGGCGTCCACGTAAGCGACCTCTTGCGGGGTGACAACAATTACCGCGCCCGTTACCGGAACCGTCTGCACCAGCGATAGCTGAACGTCGCCTGTTCCCGGGGGAAGATCGACGATCAGGTAATCCAGTTCTTTCCACAAACAATCGTTAAAAAATTGTTTAATGATGGCGGATAAACGGGGACCCCGCAATACGACCGCCTGATCCGGTTCAATGATGTTTCCGATGGAAATCATTTGAATTCCGTATACCTCCAGCGGAACGATTTTATGCGAGCCGTACACTTCCTGTATCTTGGGACGCTGATTTTGAACGCCAAACATAGTTGGCATAGACGGGCCATAAATATCTGCGTCCACCAGACCAACCCTTGCGCCTAATTCCGTTAAACCCAGGGCAAGATTAGCGGCAACGGTAGATTTCCCTACGCCTCCTTTACCGGATGCGACGGCAATAATATTTTTTACCTGCGGCAAAGCGCTTTCCGCTTCCTTCAAACCTTCGGCATTAGCGACCGTATGAACGTTGGTCTCCGCCTGCGGATATATGTTTTTGACCGCCGCGATACAGGCAAAGATCAGATCGCTTTTATGAGGCGTATTCAGCGAGGGTAATACCAGCGTAAAATTGACTCGCCGGTCGTCTATGCGCATATTTTGAACCATCCTGCGCTGGATAATATCCTGCCCGGTAACCGGGTCTTTGACCAAACGGAGCGCTTCAACTATTTTATTATTATCGATCATATTCAATCTGTCAAGTTCAGTCCGGCGACAGTTCGTTTTCTTCTGTAAAGGTATAACATTTTTAAGGAACTACTGTTTTATGCGTTTCAAATTGTAATTTTGCGCCGAAATGAAAATCTATCATGGTTTAACGGATTTACCCGTTTTCAGGAATACCGTCGTTACCATTGGTTCTTTTGACGGCGTGCATGCGGGACATCAAAGTATTTTGAACCGCGTAAAACAACTGGCGCTGGAACGAGGCGCCCAGTCTGTTGTTATTACTTTCGATCCTCACCCGCGCATTATTCTTCATCCCGACCGGTTTGACGTCAAATTATTGACCACGCTGGAAGAGAAGATCCAATTGCTGGAATCGTACGGGATTGACGCGGTCGTCGCCGTTCCTTTTACCAAAGCATTTTCCGAGCAGCCGCCCGACGATTATATCCATCAATTCCTGGTTAAATATTTTCATCCGAGTTTTATCGTCATCGGCTACGATCATCGCTTTGGGGTCAACCGCGAAGGGGATATGGAGTTCCTCAAAAAGTTTGAACGGGAATGCGGCTACGAGGTCGTGGAGATCGAGCGACAAACCATCGACGAAATTTCTATCAGCTCTTCTAAGATCAGGAAAGCCCTCGAGCGTAGCGACGTCCAGACAGCCACTAAACTACTGCAACATTATTTTACTTTTTCGGGCATAGTGGTCAAAGGCCAGCAGATCGGCAGGGAAATCGGTTTTCCCACCGCCAATTTAGAAATTACCAACCCGTATAAATTACTTCCTCCGCATGGTATTTACGCGGTCTTTGTTCGTATAAAACAAGCGCGCCATCAGGGAATGCTGTACATAGGCGTCCGGCCCGTGCTTAAAGATCGCCCTTACACGACGATTGAGGTGAATATTTTTGATTTCAACCAGGACATATACGGCGAGTCTATTCAGGTGGAGCTGGTTAATTTTATTCGCCCCGATCAAAATTTTGACACACTGGAAGATTTGGTCATTCAACTTGCGGACGACGAGAAAAAATCCAAAGCTATCCTCGACGCGGCGAACATTCAGGGCCTGCCTAAAATAGCGATCGTCATCCTGAATTATAACGGCCGGGATTTTTTGGAACAGTTTCTTCCCTCGGTTTTATCGTCCAAATTACCTAATTCGGACGTTGTAGTGGCTGACAATGCTTCCACAGACGATTCGGTCCAAATGCTGACAGAAAAGTTTCCCTCCGTTAAACGCCTGCTTCTATCGCAAAATCACGGTTTCGCAAAAGGGTATAACGAAGCGTTTGACCTGCTGTCTATCGAAATAAAAGCGTCGGGAAAAAAGGACGAAGCGCAGCCCAATAATGACAATTTTGCTTACGCTTATTATATTTTATTAAATTCGGACGTCCGGGCGTCCGCCAACTGGCTGCAACCCATCGTTCAATTGATGGAATCGGATAAAACGATCGGCGCCTGCCAGCCTAAAATTTTGTCTTTCCGAAAGAAGCGTTTTTTTGAATATGCCGGCGCTTCGGGCGGATGGATAGACGCGCTGGGCTACCCGTTCAGCCGGGGCCGCATTTTTGAAGAAGTGGAAAAAGACCGTAAACAATACGACTCCGTAAGTGAAATATTTTGGGCGTCCGGCGCGGCCATGTTTATTCGCGCCGAACTGTATCATCAATTTGGCGGCCTGGACGAGGATTATTTTGCCCACCAGGAAGAAATAGATCTGTGCTGGCGTTTGAAAAGAGCGGGCTATAAAATTATGGTCCATCCGGGCGCTTACGTCCGGCACGTAGGCGGCGGAGCGCTGGATTATACAAATCCCAGGAAAACATTCCTCAATTTCAGGAATAATTTGTTTACCATCATCAAGAACGAGCCTTTTTCTACCTTGTGGTGGCTTTTTCCGACCCGTTTAATGCTGGACGGAACGGCTGGAGCGATGTATCTTGCAAAAGGTCAATTCAAAAATGTGTACGCTATCATTCGCGCTCATTTTGCCGTTTACGGCTCAATCGGCAAATTATTAAAAAAGAAAAAAGCTTATGACCAGATTATACGCGATAACGCAATAGGCGAATACCGGCGCGCGGGAATATATCCGGGCAGCGTCGTTTTTCAATATTACCTGCGAAAAAAAAGAAGGTTCTCGGAGCTAAAGATTAAAGAGGGGATATGAAACAACCGATTCAAATCATTTTTGAAGACGACGACCTGATCATCGTTAATAAAGCCGCCGACGTTCTGACGATACCGGATCGTTTCGATACGGGAAAATTATCCGTTTACAGATACCTGAGCGACCGCGCGCCGGAAAAAATATACATCGTCCACCGGCTGGACCGCGAGACCAGCGGAGTCCTCTGCTTTGCAAAGAACGAAGCCTCCCACCGTCATCTTTCCATGCAATTTGAACACAAAGAAGCGCAGAAAATTTATTACGCCCTGCTCGACGGGGTCATGCAGGAAGATTCCGGAACCATCGACAAACCCATCGGCGAGCATCCGGCAATACCCGGAAAAATGATCGTTTCACAAAAAGGCAAGGAATCGCTCACGCTCTGGCAAGCGGTGGAACGCTTTAAAAACTTTACGCTCGTAGAAGCCGACATTAAAACAGGCCGCACGCACCAGATCCGCGTGCATTTTCAAAGTATTGGGTATCCCCTCGCGGTAGATAGTCTCTATGGCAGGCGGGACGCTTTTTTCCTGTCCGAAGTAAAGCAAAAAAAGTACCGCCTCGGGAAACACGCCGAAGAAGAGCCGCTCATGAGCCGCAGTTCCCTGCACGCTTTCCGGCTCTCCTTAAATCACCCCGTTAGCGGAAAAAGACTAACTTTTGAAGCGGAGCCGCCAAAAGACTTTTCCGCCGTTCTGAACCAGTTGCGAAAATGGGGAGGGTAAGTAAGAAATGATAAATGATAAATGATGAATGGTTAACTTCCTCATTATTAAATATTTATGGGGTTTGGTAAAAGCGATAGTTTACAGGTAACTACTGAATGGAAAAATGGAAGGCAGGCGGGTATGATTATTGGTTAGTCGCTTTATTGGGCGTCGTTTTCTTTATGCCTTTTTTGGGCGGCGTGCATTTATTCGATTGGGACGAGATCAACTTCGCCGAATGCGCCCGGGAGATGATCGTATCGGGCAACTATTCCCGGGCCACGATGGATTTTCAACCTTTCTGGGAAAAACCGCCTTTATTCTTCTGGCTGCAAGCGGCTAGTATGAAAATCTGGGGAATTAACGAATACGGCGCCCGTTTCCCGGACGCCGTTTGCGGAACGCTGACCCTGGCGCTCATTTTTCATTGGGGTAAACAATTATTTGGCCGCTCTTTCGGGCGCTTTTGGGCGCTTTCTTTTCTGGGGTCCCTCCTGCCCTGCCTGTATTCAAAATCCGGTCTCATCGACCCGTGGTTTAATTTGTTCATATTTTCCAGTCTCTATTTTTTAATACGAAGTATCGATCTGCCAAAGAGCGCCTCAATCTCTTCCGGCGATTCCCTGAGAAAAACGATTTGGACGTCGCCCTATTGGCCGGCTGCCGCAGGCGGTTTTTTTTCAGGACTGGCTATGCTGACTAAAGGTCCTGTTGGTTTTTTAATCGTTTTACTAACCTGGGGCGTCAAAATATCAGTCGACCGCGTCTGGGGTTGGCGGAGCGTTGGGCTGTTTGCTCTTTTTGGAAGCGTTGCATTGGGCGTTGTCGCGTGTTGGCTGGGCGCCGAGATCGCGCGTAACGGATATTGGTTTTTAGAAACTTTTGTCCGGTACCAGGTTCGCCTGGCCCGGACGCAGGACGCCGGCCATGGGGGGTTTTTCGGCTACCATTTTGTCGCGCTGTTCTTTGGATGTTTTCCCGCTTCTATTTTTGCTTTGGACTCCATGTCCAGGCGGTTTGATTTTCCTGCCGACCGCAATTCTTTCATCCGTTGGATGAAAACCCTGTTCTGGGTAGGGCTGATATTATTCAGCCTAGTGCAGTCAAAAATTGTCCACTATTCCTCCATTTGTTATTTACCCCTTACGTTTTTATCCGCCCTGACGCTCCAGAAATCGTTTGAGAAAGGTTTTCTTCCTACATATATCGTCCGCCTGCTTTTGCTCGTCGGCGCCGGAATCGGCCTCGCCGTCTGCGCGACCGTTTACGCCGGCCAGCATATTGAACTTTTAAAACCCTGGCTCAACGGCGACCCGTTTGCCGCCGCCACGCTGAGCGCTCTCGTCGTTTGGTCGGGCTGGGAATATTCGGCGGGCATATTTTTAATGGGTCTGTTGGTTGCTTTTGCGCGGTTCAATGTTGCCCGCAGGATCTTCCCTTCTGCCGCTCTCCTATTTATGGGCGTCGCGCTTTTTGTTAACCTAACGTTGATACTTTTTATTAACCATATTGAAGGTTATTCCCAACGGGCAGCCGTCGCGTTTTTAGAAACTAAAAAAGACGAGGACTGCTATATAAAAACCTACGGCTACCATAGTTACGCCCCTTTCTACTACGGCGGCGCTCGCCCCGGCGCCGATCCCCGCAGTCGCGACCTGGATTTTCTGCTCCATGGTTCGGTCGATAAACCTGTGTATATTATTTCAAAAATAAACTATCAGAAAGAGTTGGACGCAATGCCGACGCTGGTGTTTTTAAAAGAAGAGGGCGGGTTTTTGTTTTATATAAGGAAATAAATTAAAAACTGCCCCATTTTCAGGATTAAAAATGCCAATTCACAAAAGGAGTATTTCGTTCTTCATTGATGTTCCACAATCCAATTTGAACGCCATGCAAATGTTTGGCAATGTTAAGTATCCCAATCTGTAACCCAACAAAATCAAAGGAATGATTATAGGCGCCTATTTGAACGCCTTTCATGAAATCTGCATTATTCAAACTTCCGATTTGTACGCCTTTCATAACGTCTGTAATGTTAAAAAGTCCGTTTATCTGTAATCCTTTCATTTTTGTAGCTACATTTGCTATTCCTCCAATTTGGACTCCATTTATTATTTTTGACTTGCTCCCTCCAAGCGCCATTTGTACTCCTTTAGAAAAAAAAGACTGGTTCCTAATAAGGGCAATTTGTATGCCGGACATTTGATATGTATCATTTCCTATCCCGCCTATTTGAACACCGTTTGAAATTTCTGAAGCATTTCCAATAGCAGAAATAGCTAATCCGTTAACTTTAAAGAAATATTGAGAAATCCCGCCAATGGAGAGACCTTTGACAATGCAATCGCACCAAGTTCCCATTCCTGAAATATTAACGCCCTTAATGGTTTCTGAGATTGGATTAAGTTTTAGTTGTGTAAATTCGCTATCATTTTCAGCAGTAATATAATCAGGTCCCCCAAAAATCAGAGCCCCCACCCCTATTAATTCGAATCTAACGCCGTCCGTATTCGTAAATCTCGGAACTCCTCTGCCGTCGGTCCATAACCCAACGGAAAGACCGATAATATGAGTATTCTTTTTATGAAAACTTGCTATCCCGTAATGTTTTTCCTCGTACTGAGCGAAGGCAAACGAATAAAATAACACAACTAGGCCGGTTAGAAACAATTTCATATTTTAAACTATAAAAATTAAAGACGCCGGTCTTTTGTTTCAATTGATAAAACTGAAAGAGAATAAGACAGTAGCTTCAATGAACTACGTAATTCAGAATCAAAAGTTTATCGTTAATACTACAGGTTAAATACTGCCACGTTTTATTTGATATTATTTTCCGATTTACATAAATAGGGCGGCCGCGGCGCTAACTTGTTACGCCCGCTTCCGCCCGCATAAGAAGGGGGCATATTTTTTTCTTTTGGAGCAGCTCTGACATCCCAAAGAAAAAAATATTCATTCCAGATTTTTTAACTGCGAAGCGCTAAAGTGTTGACGGGATGAAAATATGAGCGCTTAATTTAGCTCCTTTCCTTATAATAATTTACTTGTTTCATAATTAATCAACGGCTTGCCCTTCAGCGCCTGCGCCAAAGTAAAAATAGCCATTACAGCATAAACTATTCCAACCGTTATCACCGCAGCCGTATTTTTGAGGACATACCAGGATAAAAGCGGCAATACCTGCAACGCATGCATCCCGATAAAATGAGCAATCCGCAGATCGCCATATCGGGCGCTCCAATTGACGACGGGCAACCCCGGGCTCCCGTCTCCGGGCCGCCGACTGAATGCGAGAGCCTTGACCCCATCAAAGCGCCCTTGAATGAAAAAATTACAAATAAGACGATTCCCAATCGAATACTCCACACATAATAACCGGGCAAATTATCCAGATGAGTATTAAAAAAGAGTAAGCCTACATACCCTGTCCAGAGCGTGGGAATCGCCGCGCCAAGTCCCATTAAAACAAACAATACGGAATGCGATAACTGTCCCCGGCCTGCCTGTATCGAAATATAGATAATCTCAAAGCCTAGACAAACAATAACGATCCAATTATAAAAGCCGACTGGTCCGGGCGCGTGCAGTTCATAAGCGTACCAGCCCATCGCCCACGAGAAAACCCCAATGGATAAAGCAAGTTTAAACGGTTTGAACCAGGCATTCGCTCCCGCTGCGCGGATATTTGAAAACTGCGATAACAGCAGGAAAATAATCGCTCCCGCCATATTAATGGAGCCAAAAAGAAACAGCGGCTCGTTGCGGAATTGTAACTGATCGAAAAAGTTAAGCATTATAGTCTCTATATGAACACGGCAGTTGAAAACAAAGTAAATAATACTTAAGCGTTATTTTTATATTTGTCATTTATAGCAAAAGGCAAGACTTCCCTTATGCCCGATCCACCGGCTTTCCAAACAGTTTTAGATAAATATCGGCAGTCCGCTTTTTCCAAAAGCAACAAAGGGTATAAATTTGAGGGGTTAATGCAGGCCTACCTGGAAACCGATGTTTTGCAATCTTATATATTTAAACGCATTTGACTTTGGAAAGATTTTCCTAATCCCTTTAATGCCTGAATCTCAAAAACTCGTTTTATATATATTATGCTTATGCCGGGTAACGTTATAAAGTATACAAATCTTTTAAGTACAAATATTGATTATCATTATTCAGGTTTTTAAAACGTTTTGTAGTAAATTTAGCGTTAAAAAGTTTATAACTTTGCAATACTATGGCAAAGAATAAAAGGGCAGAAAGCCGCACGCGATATTTCATAAAAAGCCAGGCAATTAAACGTGGCTGGAACTCAAATCATCCAAGCAAATTAGGAGATTGCTTGGAAGAGCAAGAGATTGCTAATTTTATCCCTGATATTGGGATTGGAGTAGAAAGACCAGATTTTTTATTTTTGCTTCATTTTAAGCCCTGCATGATCGTTGAGGCAAAGAACGAGATGTCAAAAATTGATTTTGCGCTTTAAGAAGCTATTGAGTACGCTGAAAAAATAAACGCTCATTCTAGTTATAAGATTAAAATTGCCGTAGGCGTTGCAGGCGAAGAAGATTTCGGTTATGCAGTAGTAGTCGTTATTTGATAAATGGAAATTGGAAACCGCTCATATCTTATGGATATGAAATTACGACCATACCTTCTAAACAAGAAATAGAATTAGCCTTACAAGCTGACGACGCTTCCACCGTGGTGACTATTCCTAGTAGCGCCGAATTTATTGATGCAGCCATTGAAATAAGTAGAATTTTTCGGCTGGCGAAGATTGAGGCTCCTTTAAGGCCAAAAGTAGTTGGAGCTATAGTTTTAGCTCTATATCAAGGCGAAATTGAGACTTCCAACCAACAATCTTTAATGTCTGTCAACTTGCTTTGTGAAATTGCAATTGGTGAGTTAAATGATATATTGGATATAAAAAAACAACGATTAAAAGAAACGCTAAAACTTACTTACGGAGATTTCAATAGATTAGAACCCTTTGTTAGTCGCATTGTATCAGTTCTAAAAAGATTAAATATTCGTTCAGTCTTACATACATCAATAGACTTTTTAGGCTTATTTTATGAAGCATTTCTTCGTCACGGATATGATAATAATGCCTTAGGAATTGTTTTTACCCCAAGGCATATTACTAAATTATGCGTTGAATTAACGGGGGCAGGCATAACTGATAGGGTTATTGATGTGGCTTCCGGGACGGGCGGTTTTTTAGTTGCCGCATTTGATAAAATGATGTCAAACGCAAGTAGTCATAAATCGATTGAAAAAGTCAAACGGTCGCTTTATGGTCTTGATACGAACCCGACTGTTTGGGCGCTGGCTTCGTTAAATATGTTTTTTAGAGGAGACGGAAAAAGCCATATAGAAAACCAAAGCGCGTTTGATGAGAATGTAAGTAAAGAGCTTTATGGAAAATTTACCAGAGCCTACCTAAATCCTCCTTTTTCACAAGAAGGAGAGCCGGAAAGAGATTTTATCAATGTTGCCTTAGAATGTTTAGAACCTGAAGGCTTATTGGCGGTCGTTGTAAAAGCTGGCATTTTTGCCGATGACGATAATAAAAATTGGCGAAGAGAATTTGCAAGAAAGCATACTCTTTTAGGTGTTATTAGTTTGCCTGAAGATTTATTTTATCCAACGGCTGCGCCAACTTCTATCATGCTAACAAAAGCACATATTCCCCAAAAGCCTAACGATTATATATTTATGAGTAGGATATGGAATGATGGGTTTGAAAAATTAAAAGGTAGACGCGTTGAGATCGCGGGCTCGCAAATTCCTGAAATACAATTATTGTTTGAAGGATTCAAAAAAAATATTTATCAAAATTCTTCAATTGCTACGTTTATTCAAGGGCATAATATTTTGGACGGGGAAGAATTTAGTCCTCAACAATGGTTAGAGCAACCTACAATAAAAGAGAATGAAATTAAAACTTGCCGTGAGAAAATCGTTTATTCAATTTATCAAACCATTGTTTCATTTCCAGATTTAGCGGAGAATGTATTAGAAAATTTTACCAGAGGTTCTTCAGATTTAAAACCCTTAGAATATAATAAATCTGAGGTTATCGATTATTTCTTTGACGTTGTTACGCCAAATTCTATTGGTGAAAAAAATTATATTGACGGTACTTGTCCCTTTGTTTCAAGCGGGGATACTTTAAACAGTATAGTTAGATTAATAAATGAAGAACCATCGGAAGTATTTATGAATGGAGGAATTACTGTAACGGCTTTTGGTCAATCATATATTCAACCTTGGGCATTTATGGCAAGGGGGAACGGCGGAAGTGCTGTAAGAGTATTATTGCCAAAATTTAAAATGACTTTAAATGAGCTAATTTGGTTCACTTCACAAATTAACATTCAAAAATGGCGTTTTTTTTATGGCAGAATGTCCATTAAATCAAGAATTGGAAAGCTTCAAATTATAAGCCCGCCGAATGAATTAAGAGATATTGGAGATGATTTAAGAACAAGAATTTTGCAATTCAGGCGAGAACTCTATAGATCAATCAAAATTTGACGGCTGAATAAAGAATAGCCGTTGATAATTCATTGATTATCAACGGTTATTTATTTTAAGTTCAAACTTCAAAAGCACTATTGAATGGGCGATGGAGTTCGACCAAAAAACGACGCATAAAGAGAGCGGCATATAAAACGATTCAACCATTGGGCGGCGGAAATGGGGAAACCCCGCTATATTTTAGATTTAGTGCTGAGCGTGATCCGGGTGAAAGTTTAGAGACAGTGGAGATTATGAAGGGATTGCCTGAAGTAAAGTTTGGGTAAACGATTATTTTATAATTCGCGTTCAATATTAATAGAAAAATAATTCACGCCACACCTAACATCACCTAACAAAAATAAAAAAGCGCAAACTATTGTTAACCAATAATTTGCGCTTTTGCTTTGTACTCCCGGC
>JBBRMZ010000086.1:0-18664 GCA_038230555.1 Chitinophagales bacterium | reverse complement strand
TTGTTTATATCATTAAAGAGACTTGTTTAAAGTTGGTGTTTCGTTTTGTTTTGATGCGTCCGGCTGTTATGGCCGGACGCTTTTTTTCTTTAAAACCCTTCCCATATAATTCCAAATTTCCCTTCTAACGTGGCTCCGGAATGCAACAGGGCCAGTCCTTCGCCGTTGTTGAAGGCGTCAATGTTACAGGTCATTGGTTCGATCGCAATGGAGCGTCTGTGGGGCGGCGTAAATATCTGAAGAAAATTCCATTTAGCGGCCCCTGTCTCCTGCCAGAAAGTTAACTTTCCGAGTTCAGACTGTAGGATTGTTTCCGCGCGCTTTTGATCTCCGGTAATCATAAATCCTGTATCCAGTTTGAGGGGCCCTAACGGACGTAATTTTTTGAAATCATTAAACGCAACTTTTGCTCCGGTGGGCAACATACGCCTGTCGGTCTCGATCTTTTTACATTCAGGCAATTGTATGGACAATGTGTCAATCAAATCGGCCACGTGAAAATAAGGATGCCATCCCAAACCGGCGGGAATAGCGCCTTCCCCTTCGTTGCGAAACCTCATTTCGACCATAAAGGTATTCAGTAAGAGCGTAAAATCTATTTCATAATGAAAAGGGAACGGATAACCGCTATGTCTTCCATCATGTTCATAAGCGCAGCACAACCGCGCTTGGGAACCGGCGGCGTTATGGGTAACCTGCATTTCCGCGTCGATCAGGAAACCGTGAATAGCGTTATTAGAGTCGGGATTGTTGATCGGAAACTGATATTCTTTGCCCAGTCGTTTATAACGGCCGTCTTTCAGGCGATTGGGGAAAGGCGCTAATATGGCGCTTTTAGCCCATTTTTTTGAAGTCATTGCTTCCGGCGATTCGTAGCCGTCCAGTATTCCGACGCCGTCGAAGCGCAGATCCAGTAAACAGGCGCCATATTGAGGGACCACGTCAAAGCCAGATCCAGTAAGCTCATTAAGGAAAGAGTGTTTTTCGTACGCCCCGAAAGGCGAAATTTTGTAGTCGAACATATAAATCTGCCAATAAGATGAATAAAAGCAAATCGTTTATGTATCTATGTAGACGTCTAAAGTAATTTACCTCCTGCCGTAAAGGTAGGCGCTAATGTTAAAATAGTTAGTCTGGGAGAGGAAAAAATCATCGCGACCCTTGAAATAACGTCCACAACTCGCAAAATATCCGTATTTTTACTTTTATTATCGCTAACAGGTCTTTTTAAATCCTTCTCCAACCATGCAGATCAATAGCCGTAATATTACCATTGCATTTTCGATCCTCATAGCAGGCGCCATTTTATGGTATTTCAGAGAAATCGTTTCTTATATCCTGATTGCCTGGATTGTTTCTATGCTGGGCCAGCCGTTGATGCAATTCTATCTTCGCCGACTCCGGTTCAATAAATTTAAGGCCGGCGAATCTCTTTGCGCGGCTTTAACGCTGGTAACTTTCCTGGTAGCTATTGTCGCCCTGATCTCTTTTTTTATCCCGCTGCTTGCGGCGCAGGCCAATAATTTGTCGCACGTCAATTATACCGATATTGGCAATTCTCTCCAGGCGCCTCTTTCTTCCCTTAATGCTTATTGCCAAAAATTGGGCATTTTGCAACCCAATCAAACAGTGCGCGGATTTGCAGAAAAATCTTTTATCGATTATATTGATCCCGCCCGTATAAGCGCCATCTTCGGTTCCTTTGTTTCGATTGCCGGCTCGCTGGCGGTTGGCCTCATCTCAGTACTGTTCATTTCCTTCTTTTTCCTGAAAGAAAAAGGAATGTTAACAGAATTTATTGCCTCTTTTTTTCCCGCTGAACGGGACGCGGTCATTCAATCTACAGTAGCCGATACCACGACGCTGTTATCGCGCTATTTCAGCGGTATTTTATTGCAAACTTTGTTTATTGCGGCTTTTCTAAGCGTGGGTTTGATGATTGCCGGGGTTGGCAACGCAATATTAATCGCTATGTTTGCCGCAATCATCAATGTCATACCTTATCTGGGGCCTACGCTGGGCGCGCTTTTTGCCTGTTTTATTACCATATCTTCTAATGTCGACGCCAATTTTTATCATCAGACAGCGCCGTTATTAATCCGGGTGGGCGTCGTTTTTGCCTGCATGCAGCTATTCAATGACTTTTTTGTATCGCCGGCAATCTTTTCCAACCGCGTCCGGGCGCATCCGTTAGAAATTTTTATCGTTGTTTTAGCGGGCGCTAAAATAGGCGGCGTTATGGGAATGCTGATTGCCATACCGGTTTATACCACGCTGCGGGTGGTCGCGCGCGCTTTTTTCAACCATAGTCGCTTTGTCCAAAAAATGACGGTTAGTTTAGACCAGGTAGTGGTGCATAGAACAGAAGCGACCGATATTTTGGAAGAACATGAAGCGCTCTGAACTTACTCGCTATTTTTCTTTAAATGAGCGCGATATTTGTTAAAGACGCCAGATTTTGATATAAATCCAATGTATTTTCCTTCCTCTACCACCGGCAGGTTCCAGGCCCCCGTCGCGTCAAACTTCTGCATGACCATATCCATTTCTTCTGAAATCTCCACGAGCACGGGCGGCGGGCGCATCAATTCCCGGACTTTAATTTGATCGTACCATTCTACGCGGAACATCATTTCCCGTACGTCGTCGAGGGTGATGACGCCTAAAAAATCCCCTTCCTTGCTGATTACGGGAAAAAGATTCCGGTGTGAATGTGCAATCACATTTGCCAGATCGCGCAGCGACGCTTCCGGCGGCAAGGCGTCGAAACCGGTCTCGATGAGTTGGCTGGTCTCCAAAAAATTCAACACATTTTTGTCCTTATCGTGGCTGAGGACGCGGCCCAGCCGGATGAGCGCCCGAAGATCCGGCGGGTGCGGATCGGCTCTCCGTACCAGCGCGTAAGAAAGCGCTGAAACGATCATTAACGGCGTCATCAGTTGATAGCCGCCAGTTATTTCGGCGATCAGGAAAATAGCGGTGAGCGGCGTATAAAACACCCCGCTCAATACGCCTGCCATTCCTACAAGCATAAAATTGGCTTCTGGCAAATTTGTTAAATGCGACATATTCATCAGCCGGGCAAAAAAGAAGCCTGTATACGCGCCTGTAAACAAAGAAGGCGCGAAATTTCCCCCGTTTCCCCCGCTCTGTAACGTAACGGAAGTAGCAAATACTTTTACTAACGCCACTATCCCCACAAATAGCAAAACTAAGCTTTCATTTTCGCTCCACGGGTTTAGCAGACTATGCTGCAACAACGCCTCCGGATGTTCCTCGGCGACCGTACGGATGCTCTCATATCCTTCGCCTAAAAGCGTCGGAAACAAACCGATCAACAAAGCGAGCATAAAACCTCCCGCAATGCCTTTTCCATAATTTCCCAGCCATTTGAGTCGTTGATGAAATATCTCTTCCACCCATTGCATGGCTTGGGCATAGTAAAAAGAAACCCCGCCCGTCAGCAATCCAAGTAAAATATAATAAGGAACATTGTGATAGTTAAAGTTTTGTCGCAAACTGAAAGACAGTAAAATACGCTCGTCCAGCACAATACGCGACGCCAGCGAACCGGTTGCCGCCGCAATGATCAACGGCGCAAAAGCGGGAATCGTAAAATCAACCAATAAGACCTCGATCGCAAACATCACGCCGGCCACCGGGGCGTTGAAAGCTGCGCCCACTCCCGCCGCCGCGCCGCAGGCCAGTAATAAAGTTCGATCCCGGTAACTGAAGCGAAAAGACCGCGCAATGTTCGAACCGATGGCCGATCCGGTTCCTACAATCGGCCCCTCCAGACCCGCCGATCCGCCAAATCCTATGGTCAGCCCGCTGGTGACAATATGAGAAAAAATATTGATCCGCGGAACAAAACTCGATTTTTTAGCGATTACATAAAGAATATATGCCGTCCCCTTATTCAATTCGCCCTTTAAAAATTTTTGAACAAACCAGATACTCAGCAAAATCCCGACCATCGGAAACAACGTTATCCAAATATAAGGCGTTTTGGAACCGTCGTCGTGAACCAGCAGCGACCGGATAAAATGTACAAAAGTTTTTAGCGCCACCGCCGCCAGCCCGGCCGCCAGCCCGATATAGACGCTGACCAGGATCAGGAGCTGCCGTTGCGTCAGGCGTCGGTGTAATTGTCGTATAAGATGGATTAATTTCGACATCTAAATATCCGGTTAATCTTCTGTATATTAAAACGCCTCGTAACGCAGGTTACGGGGCGTTTTTGCAATATTCATCACTCTGCGCTACTTATTTCCCTTTCAAACTCTTGAAATAATCCTCCACCAATTGTTTATAATAAGGCTTCAACGACGGAGAAACAGTATTATACTGCTCAATCTCCGCCTGTCTTTTTTTAATATATTCCTGTAATGCGGGCGGCGTGGCATTTTGCTGCTGCTTAGCCGTTTCCGCTTTTCGCTGTTCGTCTTCGCCGCGCTCGCGCTCGGCTTTTTCATTTTCCAGGAGACGGGTCATAATGTCTTCCTGCCGTTTCATGGTTTCCTCGCTGAGTTTTTTATTCACGAGTTCGGTCTCCGTTTTATCCATTTTGTCGATCGCGTCCTGCAAGCTCTTGTCGGCGCCCTGTCCGCGTTGCTGCGATTCTTTCTGCTTTTGTTTCAGCGCGTTGCGCAGCGCCGCCTGCTGCGCGGCCATCTGTGCAAATTCTTTGCTTCCGGGGCCTCCCTGACCCTGTTTTTGCATCCGGCCTTTCAGGTCTTTGAGCTGCTGGTTCAGGCTTTGCTGGCCCTGGCTCATTTTGTCGCCCGGCTGCTTGCCGTTTTTGCCGTTCGGCTTGTTTCCCGGTTTTTTGCATACTTGCGATCCCGGCATACTGTTCGCCATCTGTTGCTGCATCTGGCTCATGGTTTCGGAAAGCATCAGCGCCAGGTCGTTGAGGTAAGTCATTGACCGCTGTTCATGGCCGACGCCCGATTCTTTGCGCCGGTCTTCCAGATCGCGGACGCTTTCCTGCATCTGCTGCTTTATGTCAGTCACTTTCTGGGTAACAAAAGTGGCTATTTTTGCCTGCCTTTTAGCGAGCGCCTGCAAGCTGTCTTCGACTGTGGTAAAATTATCGTTGATCTTGTGCTGTTGCTGCGTTAGGGTGATATAGCGCGGCGTATTTTCGGCGGCGGTTCCAAAAGAGTTCATTAGCGCTTCCTGGTCAAAGGACAGCGTTACAAGATTTTCCAAAAGCTGGCGGATGGTTTTCATATCCTCTTCGTTTTGGTCCTGCTGAGCCTGTTGCATGGAGCTTTTCATTTTGTTCGCCATGTTCTTCATTTTTCCGGCGGCGCTCTTCTGCGACTTGGATGCTTTGCTGTTTTGTTTCTGATCCAGGTTTTCCTTAGCGTCATTCAGGTCTTTCTGCACGTCTTTTTGCTCCTCTTTCGTGTCGGGGACTTTTTCGGGATGGTCGAGTTCCTTGTTTTTCTTATCAATGTCCTTACTGTCTTCCTTAACTTTATCAAATTCCTTTTTGACGTCCTCCTGCTCTTTTTTTAGTTCGTCTTGGTTTTTAGCGCCGTCTTCGCTTTTTTTGCTCAATTCTTCTTCTTTTTTAGCCAGTTCTTCCAGTTTGTCGACCTGCTGCTGCATCTTATCTTCCAATTCCAACTGCTTGAACAATTCCTGCATCCGGTCCAGTTCTTTATCCAACTGTTCCTGGTTGAGTTTCATATCCTGCATTTTATCCAGCGCCTGCTCCTTATTCATTTTTTGCAACAGATCCTCAATCTGTTTCATCAGTTCCTTCATCTCCGGGTTCTGCAACTCCTCGAACATTTTCTGGATGTTCTCCTGTTTTTTCAGCGTCTCTTCATCTTTCTGCGTGAATTCCTTTTCATTTTTCAGATTTTCGTCAAACTGCTGCTTTGCCTGCTGCATTTCTTTTTCCAGTTCCGATTGCCTCTTCACCAGGTTTTCGGCCTCTTTTTTGATCGAATAGTCCACGTCTTTTTGCTGCAGCATTTTCTCGCGCAATTTCTTCAGGTCGTCGCCGATCTTTTTATTTTCCGTCAACGCTTTTTTAAGTTCCTGTTTGATATCGTCGTTGTTTTTGGCCGCCTGTTTTTCCATTTGATCCACGCTTGGCACGGCGAAAGTCATCCGGTTCGTTTTAGCCGCTTTCGGGCCGTTGACGGCGTCGTTGTCGTACACTTCGAAATAATAACTTACTTCGTCGCCCGGTTTTAAATGCAAATCTTCCAGCGTAAAAGTATGCTGGAACTGCGCCTGTTTACCCGCCGGGTTCGCCAGCGGAATTTTGACCAACGCGCCCTGCGTTCCCTCGTCCGGTTTTACCTGGTAATAAAAAGATAAGTTTTTCAACCCGTAATCGTCGGAAGCGTCGCCGACGAAAAACAGCCTTTTATGCGTTACGCTGTCCTCAAACTTTTCTGCGTTGATGGTCGGGTATAAGTCCGGCTGTACGGTCAAAGAATAGCTGACGGAATCGGCGCGCGGCAATATCTTATTGGAAATGAATAATTTATAGGTCTCGTCGGTCATTGCTTTGCGCGAATAAAGGAAGCGGTTTTCGCCCTGCCGGTTAGCGGAAGCGGTTTTCCCGCCGAATTGTACCTGCACGTCGTCGGTATTCACCGCGTTAAAAATCCACGTAATATTGGTTCCGGCGGGAACCATCAGGTCGCCCGTGTTCGCCAGGATCTCGTTTTTGCGTCCCGTATATTCCGGGTAGTCCAGTTTAATATCGAAGCCCGCCATATTCGGTTTTTTCAACACCGCCAGCGTATAAGCCGCGCTGTTGACCGGACCGGAAAACAAATTGAACGGCACGTCTTTTGAGACCGAGCTGAATTTATAAGTAAACGTAGAGTCGTTTTCTTTATTCAGCTTATATTGATACCCGTTGAGGTTAATAAAAACGTCCTTAGGCGTCACAGCGCCTTCCACGCCGACCTTCAGATCGTAATCCTGGAACTGTACGACTTTAAGACCCGCCGCGTCCAGCGTAAAATGAAAAGGCGCCTCGCGCTCATATTCTTTGTTGTAGTTGAACAGGCGCGCGCTTCCGTCGCGGATGATGCTCGGCGCCGCGAATAACAGAAAGATCAACAGCGCCAGCGGCGGCAGGGCGTAGCGCAGGTATTTTTTGTTCTGGTATAAATTAATCGCCGCCTTGAAAGGCACTGGGCGTATTTCTTCCGATTTTTGGTTAATGCTCGCCAGGATCAGGTCGCGGTTGTCCGTGTTTTCGGACTGCCGGCGCAACTGCAAAATATTCAACAGCTTGTCTTTCACTACTGTAAAATGATCGCCGATGATCTGCGCCGCTTTTTCGTGCGAAATGACCTCTCCCAGCCGGAAATAATGGAGCAACGGCACAGCGATCCAAACCGCTAAAGCTGCCGCGCTGACGCCCGCAAAAGAAAAAAACAAAGCCTTGCGGGTAGCAGCAGTCAGATCGACGTAATGGTTCAGAAAGTTCAGCCCCAAAAACAAAGCGAGGATCAGCCCGAGGCTGTATAACGCCCCCCGGATCAACTGATTCACATAATATTTACGGATGAAGAGGTCCAGTTTTTCAATGAGGAGGCTATAATTATCTTTCATATCTAATATTTTTTTACATGCGGGCTTTTAGCCAGCCCTGCGGGCGGCGTCTAATCTTATTGCAAATATAACGGTAAAAAGGGGATGATGTTGCTAAAATGGGAGGGGATGAGAAAGGAAGTAAAATCTGTAGAATTGAAACGTGTTTCAGGGGACTGTTTTATGCTTTAAATTAGGTTGCCCGCCAACAATTTATTATTTTTGCCGCAATAAAACAACAAAAAATGGTCATTGCCAATCCCATATATGACGTTGTGTTTAAAAGAATGATGGAAAATGACCGGGTGGTCAAATTCTTTATCGGGACGCTGCTAGAACAAACCGTTGAATCCGTAGAATTAAAACCCCAGGAGTTTACTTACACGGATGCAGGGGTAGGATTTGCGGTATTCAGGCTTGATTTTATTGCTGTCATAAAAACAGACACGGGCGAATACAAAAAAGTGTTGATCGAGATTCAGAAGGCAAAAAATCAAATTGACCTTATGCGTTTCAGAAATTACCTGGCGGCCCAATATCAAAAAGAGGATACGGTTAATAACATAAAGGTTGTATTACCCATCACCACGATCTATATCCTGGGCTTTAAACTGCCCGAAATCGAGACTGCCTGCTTAAAAGTAGAGCGCAATTACGTAGACCAAGTTAATAGAACTACGCTCACTAAGAGAAGCGACTTCGTGGAAAAGTTGACGCCCGATAGTTTTATTGTTCAGGTGGAAAGAATTACCGACCGGTATCAGACCAAGCTGGACAAATTGCTCAGCATTTTTGAACAGTCGAATTTTGTGGACGACAGAAAAATCGTCAAGGAGTTCAATCACGAAATCGACTTTGACGATATGAAAATAACGACCGATTTGCTGCACCACGCCGCCGTCACGCCGGCAGAAAAAAAGAAGATTGAAACAGAACAGGAAGCCTGGAGATCGATCTACGCGCTGTTTGCGGATGAACGGGAAGAATTTCAAAAAGCGTTAACAGCGATGGCGGAAAAAGACGCTGCGCTGGCGGAAAAAGACGGGGAATTGGCCAAAATGCGTGAGGAATTAGAAGCATTGCAACGACGATTAGGCGGCAATAAATCCTAAAATTGATCATTTAATCCTTACTAAATTGTAATAAATTAAGCGCTATTCGTTTAATAATTTTCCAATTTCTATTTTTAGAAGTGGGAGGCGCGTAATAACAATTTCCCATATTAACCGGTCAGAAATGGAATCATATCCATGAATAATCCTATTTCTTGTATCGACAATTTTTCTTGAATCAGTAATTTCAATGGTTTCGTCACGTTTCAACGTTCGATTCAATGCTTCCCCAATGATTTCAATATTCCTTTCGACCGCTCTTTTTGTTCGCACATCGCCTTGGTAATGTTTGAATTTTCTTTTGTCTCGGTATTAAACAAACTTTCAATTTCCATAATTGCATTCAAGACGTCGTAAAGCCAGGTTTTAATTTCTTTATCCATAAATTAGACGCCTTTGTTGTTCGACGGACGATTTAAAGTAAGGATTTTTGATTGCTTCTTCCTCCAAAAGATCAACTGGTCTTTTCAAAATGTCTTGCAATGAAAATTTTAGATCGAAATAATTATCCACGTAAGCTCCAAAGGGTATATATTCAAAATCTACTATAAAATCGACGTCGCTTTCACTATTAAACCGGTTAGTCAGTACCGATCCAAAAGCATATAAGCTTTTAACTTTGTGATCTTTACAAAGCTGAACGATTTGGGGCTTGAAAATTTCTATTAAATTCATAAGCGCAATATATCGCGACAAAATTAACTGTTTTAATTTTGACGCGTCATTAAATTAAACGTTACCGCAATGCAGTATCAATACATAGCAATAAAAATTCAGGAAGAGAAAATAGTCTATAATGAGTGGAGAAAAAAAGTCGGATGGATAAAATGAAAAGATACGTCCATGTAGAAAAAAAATAGACTTTTTAATCCTCGTCCGCTTTTTGATACTGTTTTGCTAAGTTTTTAATCTTATTACCTTCCAGCCAGCAATTTTTCAAATTCCCCATTTTTGCAAGCCCGGCAGGCGTAGCTGTCAGTTGGTTCTTTCTAAAATCCACTGTTTTCAGTCCCTTCAATTGTTCAAGAACAGGCGGGAAGACGCCGAAGTTGTTATTAAACAATGACAGATATTCTAGTTGCTGGTAGTCGGCAAAAAAAGAGGGAAGGGCGCTAATGTTATTATTCCCTAAATCAAGATATTTCAGATTTATTAAGCCCGCTAAAGACGCCGGAACCGACCGGAACTGATTTACATGGAGTTCCAAATGTTCCAACCGCTTCAATTGGTTAAAACCGGCGGGCAGTTCTTTTATTTTGTTATTATAGAGTTGTAGGATTTTCAGATTTTTCAGCCGGCCAAAACTTTCCGGCAATTTTTCGAGTTGCGATTTCGAGATATTCAATTCTTCGAGACTTTCGAGATTTCCAAAATTATCCGGCAGCGCGGTCAATAGGGTATTGCTCAGATCAAGATATTTTACGTGGAGCTCGCCGAAATTATCGGGCAAAGAAGTGAATGAACAGCCGTGCAAATCAAGACTATCTAAATGAAGTCGCATAAAACTTGGAGGCAGCGAAGTAATATTATCCGAGCCCAGACTCAAATTGCGGAGGTTCTGCAAGTCGCCAAAATTATCAGGGAGTGTTTTTATGTCCGACAGGTAGCAGTTAAAAAACCGCAAATTCTTTAGCCGTCCAAAGCTATTGGGCAAACGGGCCAGCGAAAATGCCTTGCCGCAATGCAAAATCTGTAAATTTTCAAGGTCGCCAAAAGATTCCGGCAAGGCGCCGACAGAGCCTTTGACCATTTCAATTTCCTGAACGCTTTTCAGGTTTCCGATGCTGGCAGGCAGCGTATAGGTTTCGCTGTTTGGGTCGGTCGCGTCTAGAAAATTAAGGTTTATATAAGTTAATTTGGTCAGCGCCGCCGCTGATTTCGGAAATTCAGGAATGCGGTGGCTATTACTGAAATCCAACGACTCCAACTTTGCCAGCCGACCAAAACTATTGGGTAAAGCGGTCAAACTGGTTCCGCTCAATATCAAAACTTTCAGGTTTTTCAGCGACCCCAGCGACTCGGACAAATTATGCAGGGTATATCCTGTTAAATCCAGCGTATCCAATTGCGTCAGTTCCCATAATTCTTTAGGGATCGGTTCGGTTAAATTTTGTAGTTGCAGGGATACCAATTTTTCCTTTGCCGCCTTCCCGATCAGTACCCGCGCTCCGGCGGCAGTTAGGGAATCGCCGGGATTGACCGGAATGGCGCCGACGTGGTAAGGAGCGCTTTCAATTAAAGCGACATTCTGATGGAGACGAGCGTCGCGCCCGGAAAAAGAAGATAAAAGCAAAAGGAAAAAGAAGATTGTCGACATAGGTCTGGATGTATGGAGATATAATTTTTTAAATATTAGCTAACGTCATGCAGTAAAAGGCGCTTAATTTAACGGCGTCTATATTAGAGTTTATGACAGTTTAGAGTTTAGCATTGAAAATCAACTAATTGCGATAGCGGATTTTGCACCTGTATTTCAATTGACATAAACTTTATTGAATTAAAAATCAATAAATATTTTTCTTGCTAAATGAGCGCCCGTCGTTTTGTTGGCCAAATGAACAAAATAGATTCCGCCGGGCAGCACAGCGGGCGGGATAATCTGATTGGAAAAACCACTTAACGACGCCGTTAAAAGGGTTTGCCCGCTTATGTTGATTAGGCTCATATTCCAGCCCGTTAAATTAACTTCTTTTGATTCGACGATAATTCTTTGGGAGGAGGGCGAAAAATAAATTCCAACGTCGAGCGCAGACGCAATATTTTGCGTTTCTACTTTGACCGAAAGGTTACAATCGACGTCTTTAAATCGTACAAAACCAATTTCAGGATCTTCGTAACAAACTAAGCCGCGCGGAAAATCACTAACAAACGGCGATATAAACCCCTGATAGGCTGAAAAAAGCAATAAATCGTCTATCGGGCCTACGCGATCTAAAAAAGTAAGCGGACGCGCGCCATAAATATCGTTTCCCTGTCGCGCGACCGCGTAAGAGCTCCCGTACCAGGATTTAAACGTTTTACCGCTAATAGAATAAGAGTCTATCAAATCAAAATAAACGGTCCGGGTTGGAAAAGTTGGATAACCTAAAGCTAATAAATTGACTGAATCGCGCGTAGGCGCGTACACAAAATAGATTCGCTCTTTCCGGTACGTATTGTCAAAGGCTATAACTGTGTCATTCGTTTGGCGAATAAAAAGAGTATCTTTCAGGTTAGTATAAAAATTAGCCGTATCATATTGAAGCGCCGTAGCATTTGATTTAGAGCCGGTAATTAGGACGCCCTTTGTTTCGACGCTCATTTCAATAATTTTATAACTCCGGCTATTAATGAGGGTATCTTTTGAATAGGTAGCTTTTACAGCCTGATGAAAACTATCCGTTTGAGTACCTGCATTGGGCAAATAGCTAAATTGGGAAACTCCGGCAACATACGTCCACTTCGCCCCTTTCACCGGCGCAAAAACCGCTTGGGCGTTTACACACGGATGAAAAACGCCAAGCAACAAAAACAAAACCGGGTAAATTTTTTGGATTAACATATTACTTGAATTTACTCGTAAGTTAAGCCCTTTTTGCTAATAACAAAAAAAAGAGTTTCCTTAAAGGCTGTTTGGCCGATAAGGAAACTCTTCAAAATCACCCCCGCAAAACCGGGACGTTATTTAATGACCAAAATTTGAATTGAAAAATAACTCATAACTCATAAATACTTAAAAAACTATTTTTTCGCCCAGTCCATAATGGATTTGTCGTTCATGCGAACATAGTCCATATTGCCCGCTTTTTGCGCCAGTTCTTTTGATTTTTTGGCCGTAGCGATCGCGCCGGCATAATCGCCCAATTTTTCCTGGATCAGCGATTTCGTGCGCAGCAGGAAAAACTTGTCGCCGCCTTTGGCCAGCGCGGCGTCCATCCAAGCCAGCGCCTGTTTAGGGTCTTTGCCAGTTTCCAAATAATAAGAGGCGGCGGAGGCCAGAGAACCGTCGGACGGCCCGTCCATCGTTGCCTTGATGCTGGCGGCGACTTTTTCGTCGGTGAACATGGTGATCGGGAAAGCGACTTTGGTGTTTTCCCAGCAGATTTCCACGTCGGCGGACGTCCCCGTCACGTTGGCGATTCCGATGGTGAAAGATTCCACCTTATCGTTCAAACGCATGGGTTTGACCATGAACCGGGTGACGTCTTCCGCCTGCTTATAAGCGGCCGTGTTGGCGGTCGCGTTTTTATTAATGATGATGGTCCATTCCGTCGCGCCGGGAAGGGAAAAAATGGAATAGGTTCCTTTCGCTACCTGCATACCGTTGATCTTCGCGGAGTCGCTAAACGTGATCTTGGTGGCGCCGTTCGCGCCCGTTCTCCAAAGTTCGCCGAAAGGGATCAGGTCGCCAAATATTTTGCGTCCGCGGATGGCCGGGCGGGAATATTCTATTTTGACGTCAGTCAGGCCGACGGTTTGGGTAATAGAAGCGGCGGGGCTGGGTTGCGGCGTAACAACCTGAGCGCTTAGCGGAAGCGCGAAAAATGCCAGCGCGAAAAGCGCAATAGGGCAACATACTTTTTTCATGACGTTAATTCATTTAAGCGTAACAAACAGAGGATTTATAAAAAACGATGCAAAGGTAGCGCCTCCCGCTATCAATCAGAAGGTTCTCAAAAATAAATCAATAGTTTATTGATAAAGCGCGCGCCGGACGTTTTGTTATAAAGGCGGGTAAAATAAACGCCGTTGGTTATACGGTCCGGCGCGGCAAGTTGAATCATGGTTCCGTTCAGCGTCTTTTTCAACAATACCTGACCATTCAGGTTGATTAAAGTCGCTTCCCATCCGGTCAAATCTAATTCTTTGGATTCAATCATGATTTTTTGGGAACCGGGCGCAAAATAAACTTTCACGGCGTCCGCCGGCGGGTTAGGCGCCAAATCCTGCGTGGCGGAGATCAGCGGCATATTGCAGTCAACGTTCAGAAACTGAACCAAGCCAATTTCCGGGTCTTCATAGCAGACCAGACCAAACGGATAATTTTTGAGAACGTAAGGCAAATAATTATTAAATCCCGCATAAAAAGGCAGATCGTCCAGCGGTCCAATCCGGTCTAAAAAAGTAAGTTTTTGTTTTAAAAAAGTAACGATGTCATTAGCGTACTCATAAAGCGATCTGCCTTGCCATGCCTTAAAAGTTCTTGTTCCTATTTGATATGTTCCAATTGAATCGATAAAAACCCTGCCAGTATCAAACCTGGAGTTAGGATAAAAATGTTTCAAAGCAATGGTATCGCGGCGAGCAGTAAATACAAAATAAACGCGCTCAATCGTATCTACGTTCACGAGCGACCAAACCGTATCGTTCGATTGTCGGACCATCCATGAAATATTTTTCCGGTCATGGTAGGGAAAGGTATCATGACCAACTACCTTGCCGGTATTCGTATTAATGATTAGATTTATCCGGGCGCCTACGCTTTCATGGACGTCATTGATTAGTTTATAAACCTGCCCCCGAACGGTCGTATCTTTCGTATAAGAAAGTTTTTCCGATTGATGATAATTATCGTACGAACCAGATATAGAGGTATATTCAGAAACGCCAACTACATAGGTCCATTTAGCGCCTTTTACCGGCGCAAAAACTCCTTGAGCGTTTACAACAAAGCCGGAAAAACATAAAATAACGCAGGCAACCAGGGAGAATTTTATATTTAACATGAACTTACTTTTTGAAGAACCAATAGAATAAAATGTTGCAACCTAATTAAAATCTGGTTTCATGGCGCCTGAAAATCCTCCAATAATAAGAAAAGCTGATTGCTGAGGGCTAATCACTCATGCCAAAGAAATTTAATATCCTGTATCACGTCAGGATGTAGCGTATGCGCGACCGGGCAACTTTCGGCGGCATGCTCCAGCGCGGTACGGTCTTTTTCGCTGAACGGCTTGGCGGGCATCACCACCAAAGCGTTGATCTTGGCGATCCGGCGCGGATTAGAAGCCATTTCTTTAATAATATCCACGCGGGCGCCTTCCATATCGATCTGATGCTGGCGCGCGTAAATGCCCATCGTCGATAACATGCAACTACCCAGGGCGGTCGCCACGAGATCGGTCGGCGAAAAGGCTTCCCCTTTGCCGTGGTTGTCTTTTGGCGCGTCTGTAAAAATGGTCGAGCCGGATTCAATATGCGTCAGCTCGGTGCGAAGATCGCCTTTATATACAGCGGTGGAAGTCATTTTTTATAAGGGTAAATGGTAAATGATGAATGATGAATGATGAATGGTTAATGATGAATGGTAAATGGTTTTAAATATATGATAATCAACGAATTACATGTCTAAAATAACCTGTTTGATCTTTGAGAATATCAATTAATGACGATTAAGTCCGCCGATCCTGAAAGGATCAAACTTGAATAGTATTGTATGTATGATCGTTTATCCGACTCCGGCGGAGTCGAACGTAGCCTGCCTCGACCGCTCTTACAAATAAAATTCACTGTTTTCTTATAATAACGGCTGACGGCTGGTAGCTGACAGCGGGCGGCTGATAGCTAAAAGCCCCGTTTCGCCAGTTCAGTTATATGCGCCAAATGATGACGGCTGTGCCAATCGTACATGCCCAACGCGTTGGAAAGCGAAACGTCCGACTGCTGATCCGGGTGATGGTAGGTTTTCTGAAAATCTTCTACAGACATGGCTTTCAGGATTCTTACCCAGCGGTGATGCACGGCGTCGACGATCTGGAGCGAATATTCAATCGGCTCCTTTGAGTCCGGCAATTCGGCCCAGAGCGCTTCTTCGTAGGGTTTGATGGTTGGATTATTTTCCGTGAGGGCCAGTTTAAAACGAATGTACGCGTTCATGTGGCTGTCGGCGATGTGGTGAACCAGTTGGCGGACGGTCCAGCCGCCCGGACGATAGGGCGTTTCCAACTGTTCAGGCGTCAGATTTTGAACGGCGTCGCGCAGTTTGCCCGGAAGCGCTTCGATAGTCGCGATCCATTGCGCGCGCCGGTCGGCGTCCACGACTTCAGGTTTCTTAAATTTACCTACCGGGTAGCGGAGTTGGTCTAGTTGCGCGTGGTCAATCATGGTTGTTTATGAATATCAATTAACAGTTATGAGTGGTTATTATAAATTCAAGTCCTCAGTTTAGAATTAACGATTCCCAAAATCAATAAAATACGGGCTAACGGCAAAAGTTAATAGCTGATCGCTAAAAAACATCAGGCTTGCGCGGACGTTTCGGCGGGCGCGGTTTTATCTTCCGGCGCTTCGTTTTTTACTTCGGTCGCCCCGTTTCTTATTTCCGCTGATCCGTTCAAAACAGGCTCGGCTGGTTTTGAGTGCGGGTCGGGCAGCGCTTTATCTTTACGGTCGGTCGGTCCGTGGCGGTCGGCTTCTTTTCTTTTGCGCTCCTCGTCCGAACGGTCGTAAGCTTTAATAATTTCTTTGACCAAACGGTGCCGGACGACGTCCTCGGCGGTCAGCACAATCTGCGCGATGCCCTCCACGTCGTGGAGAATATGGAGCGCTTCGACGAGTCCGGAGCGGACATTCCAGGGCAAATCTATTTGAGAAAGGTCGCCCGTGATGATGGCTTTTGCCGTAGGGCCAATCCGCGTCAGGAACATTTTTACCTGCATGGAGGTCGCGTTCTGCGCTTCGTCCAAAATAATGAAGGCGTCGTTCAGCGTCCGTCCGCGCATGAACGCGAGGGGCGCGACTTCGATGACGCGGTTGAGCATCATCTGCTGCAATTTTTCCGGAGGGAACATATCGTCGAGGGCATCGTAGAGCGGTCGCAGGTACGGGTCTACTTTTTCTTTCAGGTCGCCGGGTAAGAAGCCGAGATTTTCGCCCGCCTCCACGGCAGGACGGGTCAGGATGATCTTTTTGACGGTTTTATTCTTCAAAGCGCGCACAGCGAGCGCTACGGCGGTGTAGGTTTTCCCGGTGCCGGCAGGGCCAATAGCGAACACAATATCATTGGTCTCGGCGGCTTCCACGAGGCGCTTCTGATTTTTAGTTTTTGCTTTGATAGGCGCCCCGTCGCGGCCGTGCACGATAGTGGCGTTGCCCTGGCCATTGGAAAGACGCACTTCGTAAGGATTTTCTCCCTGAAGCATGTCTTCCACGGTCTGTAAAGGCAATTCTTTATGTTCGCGCAACATGCGCACCATCATCTCCACTTTATCTTTGGCCGATTGCGCCAGGCTTTTAGGGCCGGATATTTTCAAGGTATTGCCGCGGGAAGTAATAGCGAGGTCTGAAAATGCTTTACGTAGCAGGTTGAGTTTAGCGTTGTTTTCTCCGTATAGTAGCAATAGGTCGACGCCGTCCAGGGTCAGAATGATTTCGCTCAAATTAGTAGGTAAGGGTGAAAAAATGATGAAATAGGTATTAAATAATGATGAATGATAAATGCTAAATGCGAATCAGGCGAATCAGGCGAATCAGGTAAATCCTAAAATCCTGTAAATCCTGATTCAGACAGGCTTGCTTAACCAAAACGTAAAATTACGCTCATTGATTCTTAATAAGCAAGTAAAATACAGTTTATATTTTCCAAAATAATTTTTATTTGACTTTACTTTTACGCCATGGGGTTTTTGGCCCGTTGTTCGCATATTTGCAAGGTATGATCCTCATTAATGCTCCTTCAACGATTTTATGGCTGTTTTTTCAAAAAGGGGTTAACTTTGCGCTGAACATTGTATGACCGTAATGACTATTGTAACATTGACGACCGATTTTGGGCTACAGGATTATTACGTCGGAGCGGCCAAAGGGGCGCTCCTGAACGCGCATCCATCGCTACAGATCGTCGATATTACCCATAACATAAAAAATCATGATATTGTCGGCGCGGCATATATCCTGAAAAATGTCTGGCAAAACTTCCCGGAGGGAACGATCCATATCGTTAGCGTCCAAAATTATTCTGGCAACCGCGGGCGGTTTTTGTCGACCTATCACCGCGGACATTACTTTATTTGTCCCGACAACGGTATCTTTTCGCTCGTTTTTGAGGAAAAACCGGAAAAAGTGTACGAATTATTGTTCTCCGGCCTGCGCCTCAAGCCAATCCGCGAGGTCGTGGCGGGCGCCGTCGGGCATATCGCCAAAAACCTGCCTTTCGATACCATCGGCCTGGAAGCGACCGATGTGGTGGAAAAAATCGCTTTTCATCCGGTCATTAGTTCCGCGCAAATCCGGGGAACGGTGATACATATCGATCAATACGAAAACGCAATTCTTAACATTACCCGCGCCTTGTTCGATAAAGTAGGCAGGGGCCGGCCTTTTTCTTTATCTTTCAAACGCCACGACCCCATTACCCGGCTTTCCCATTATTATAACGACGCGCCGGTCGGCGAATCGCTTTGTATTTTCAATTCCGACAACCTCGAGATTGCCATTAATATGGGCAGCGCCTCCGAACTTTTGGGTATCCGGATAGACGATATGGTGCAAATAGATTTTTTGTAATAAAATAAAAGCTAACGGCTTGCAGCTAACTGCCATAATAATTAATATATTGAAGCAGACGGCTGATAGCTGAAGGCTGACAGCCGACAGCTTATTATGGTGAATCGCTTGGTCAAACTGACTTTTCAGCCGGACAAAACAGACGCTTTTCTGACGATCTTTGAAGGAAGCCGCCCGCTGATCCGGGCCGCTGAAGGCTGCCTCTACCTGGAAGCGCTGCGCGAGGTCGACGCGCCGCATATATTTTTTACGCACAGCCGTTGGGAAAGCAAAGAAGATCTGGAGCGCTATCGCCAATCCGAACTGTTCCGGTCGACCTGGGCAAAAACCAAACCGCTCTTCGCCGCCAAAGCGGAAGCCTGGACGCTCGAAGAACAAATTTAGCTATCAGCTATCAGCTATCAGCTATCAGCTATCAGCTATCAGCTATCAGCTATCAGCTATCAGCTATCAGCTATCAGCTATCAGCTATCAGCTATCAGCTATCAGCTATC
>JBBRMZ010000085.1:0-18690 GCA_038230555.1 Chitinophagales bacterium | reverse complement strand
GGCTATAATAATATGTGCAGAAGTAGTAATACAATCGAATGAGTTCAATCTCTTTCATGGCGTTTATCTTGTAGTTTGATATCCACAAAATTAAACCCTTTTGTTATTCCCTACTTCTGCTTTTTAACCCATTATTCGCATGATTTATTAATTCATAACGAAAATCCAGCCCAAATAATTTCAATTTTGTTTTCATGTTTGACGGGCGGTCGCCTGCATAAATCACAAATTGCCGGACGTTCATTCTTTTTTCGCCATAGATCAATGATAAATATTGGAACATCCTGAATTCCATCTCCACATTGTTGCTCGTTTGAATTTCAATATGCGCAATGTAATTCTTTAATGGATGGTCGTGTTCAACAAGAAAAAGCATATCTATGCGTTTTTCCTGGGCGGGCTTAAAGACCGTGTCCAAACGAATCAATCGGGCGGGCGGCAAACCGCATACCCTAAAAAGAGCTCGGGAAAAAAGCTGATGGAGAGCGTAGTCGTATTGATGATAAGCAGATGGAGCAGGGCGATTAGCTTCTTCGTTTTCCATAATATGTTTGAAATGATTCCCAAACATACAAAAATAACCAACAATCTATAATTGAAAGATTGGTTAATTCTTAGTTATCGCTTTTTTGTTAGATGCATCGTTCAATTGTTTCCGTTTGTCCGCAAGGTCGGCAATCAGTTCTTTGGTCGCCAAAGGTTTTTTATTCAAATAGCGGTGATATTCGATCAGCATAAAAGAAGTCATGTCGTCGGGATGTTTTAAGCCGCCTTCCCGTAAATAAACAGAAAACCGCGAGCCTTCGTAAAATGCCCAATTGACGACCATCCATCTGCCGAGACTGAAAAATACTTTATGTTGAGCGTCGTTTTCCGTCAGCGCGCCGAACCTTCGGCGCGAGGCGGCGTCGGTTAGTTTATCCAGTTCTTTAAAAGCGTCGTTCAGGTCTGACGGAATATACTGGCCGTTCAAATTAACTTGTTTAATGCGCCAGGCATATCCCTGTTCAAATTCCTTTTTGTTGTTTGCCGGTTGCGGTTCGGCAGTCGTCTGCGCTTTCACCCCCGATGGGTTGAACAGAATGGACGCTACGCCCACCATGAAGATCAATGCTGTAGAGCATAGAGCGCTCAGTAATGCTGTCGGATAAGTTATAAGAGATTTTTTATGATAGAACATGGATCGGCATATTGGATACAAAGAATGTTTCCAAAACGGAAAATAAAGATTTTTGGTATAATCTGCGTAGTTTTACCGTTTTGAACTGCGTTAACCCAACGTTAAACTCAAATTAAAAGCCAAAATTAAAACGGTATGCGACGACTTTCTGCGACGGAAATATTTTTGCTGGAGTTTATTATTTATTCCGCGCTCTGGATGTGGAACGATTATGTCGCGCTCATCCTGAGCCTGTCATTTTCATTGATCTGCTTTTTTATCCTGGCAATTTCGCTCGTGGCGGAAACGATAGAGCGATCAAAAGCGCCCAAATGGTATTACTATACGATGATTGTTTCCATTGTCGCTCCTTTATTCGCGACGGCCTTTTTCACCATTTTAAAGAAAGGATATATGGACTGGAACCATCCGTTTTGAGCTATTAGCGGTTAGCCTTAATATATACTTTCTTAATTATCATTTAAATATAGCTAATAGCTAATAGCTAAAAGCTATTAACCTTCTTTTTCCGATAATCCGGCTTGATCCAGTAAGAAAGCATATTCCATCGCGATTTCTTTATATCGTTCCCATCTCCCGGACGCTCCACCGTGACCCGTAGACATATTACAATACATCAATAACTGAGCCTGGTTGGTTTTCAATTCCCTCAATTTAGCCACCCATTTGGCGGGTTCCCAGTATTGTACCTGCGAATCGTGTAGACCGGTGGTCGCAAGCATCGCCGGATACGCTTTGGCTTCCACGTTATCGTAAGGCGAATAAGATTTCATATAATCGTAAAAAGGTTTTTGCTTAGGGTCGCCCCATTCGTCAAATTCTCCGGTCGTCAATGGGATCGATTCGTCCATCATAGTCGTAACCACGTCAACGAAAGGCACCTGCGCGACAACCGCTTTCCATAGATCGGGGCGCATATTCATTACAGTCCCAACCAGCAGGCCGCCGGCAGATCCGCCCATAGCAAATAAATGATCGGGAGCGGAATAGTTTTGAGCGACGAGGTACTCCGCGCATGCGATAAAGTCGGTAAATGTATTTTTCTTTTTTAATAATTTACCGTCTTCATACCACCGCCTGCCCAGTTCCTGACCGCCGCGAATATGAGCAATAGCGAAAACAAACCCGCGGTCCAGCAAGCTCAGACGGGCGGAAGAAAAGTAGGGATCCATACTTTGCCCATAAGAACCATAACCGTAAAGCAGCAACGGCGCGGAGCCGTTCTTTTGAAATTTGGATTTTCGGTACACCAGTGAAACCGGTACCTTTGCCCCGTCGGGCGCTGTCGCATACGCCCGTTCCGCCTGGTAAAGACGAGGGTCAAAAACGCCTCCCACGACTTCCTCCTGCTTCAGCAGCGTTAAATGGCGGGTTTCCATTTGATAATCAAAAACGGAATTGGGCGTAGTCAGCGACGCGTAGCCTAAGCGCAGCACGTCAGAATCTGCTTCGCGGTTGACGCCCGTGTAGGCCATATAAACCGTTTCTCCAAAATCAATATAATGGTCGCCTCCGGAGCGTTTCATGATTCGCAGGCGTGTGACGCCTTCTTTTCTTTCAGACAATACCAGCCAGTCCTTAAAGATTTCCAAACCTTCCAGCAACACGTCTTCACGGTGCGGAATCACTTCCTCCCAATTTGACTTGTCCGTGCGGGATTCCGCCGTTTTCATTAACCGGAAATTGCGGGCGTTCAGGTTGGTATTGATATAAAATTCGGCTCCGTAATGGTCGAGGGTATATTCCAGATCGCGTTCTCTGGGCTGGAACAATTGAAAATCGCCCGAAGGCCGGTCGGCTTCGACAAATCTATATTCGTTACTGACCGTTGAGGCTGAACCAATCACCAAATATTTCTTGGATTTGGATTTGAAAACAAACGTATTGAAGGTTTCGTCCTTTTCTTCCCATACGCAGACGTCGTTTGAAGGATCGGAACCGACCGTATGCCGGAAAACTTTAAACGCCCGGAGCGACTCATTCTTGGTGGTATAGAAAATGGTCTGATTGTCGTTCGCCCAAACCACGCTGCCGGTCGTGTTCGGGATAAAGGTTGGAACCATTTCCCCGGTCGACAGCATTTTAAAATAAATGGAGTATTGCCGGCGGCTGACCGTGTCCACGCTAAAAGCCATCGTTAAATTGTCGGGGCTGACCGATAAACCGCCGATCGAGTAATATGGATAACCTTTGGCCATTTCCGGCACGTTCAGCAGCATCATTTCGGGCGCGTCAAGCGAATCTTTTTTGCGGCAATAGAGCGCGTATTCGGCGCCTTCTTCAAAACGGGTGTAGTAAAAATAGCCGTTGGAAAAATAAGGAACCGACATATCGGTTTTTTTGATCCTGCCAATGATCTCCTGATACAATTTTTCCTGGAAACTTTTAAGCGGCTCCATCATTTTTTTGCGGTATGCGTTTTCCGCTTCAAGGTATTCAATGACCTCCGGATTATTCCGGTCGTTCATCCAGTAATATTCATCCACGCGCTCGTCGCCGTGTGCCGACAGAACGGTTGCCTTTTTTTTTGCAATTGGATATTCCATAGTTTGTCTCTAATAACGTAATCTAAAATTTGGGAGGGTTAACAGTCAGGTCGGTCATCATGCCGACAACTTTTAGTTCGTCGTTTTTGCTGATAACGATCTGGCGGTTTCCATCAACTTTAACATATACATAGCCTCTTTTTGGATTTCCTTCTTTAATAAAACCTTTACCATACCATTTTTCCATCATTCCCAAAACGTCGACCAGTAAGGAATCGGGGGAAGTGGACTGATTCCAAGGCGCCCAGTTAGCATAACTAAAACTTAAAGGCATTTGTACGATCTTTTGAGCTTTGAATTCAGGAAAAAAATTCATCGCGGCAGGATTTCGCAACGCATTCCTGCCTTTCAGTTCAAACTGAACGGACAAACTGGCTACGCCTTCCCGGATACGTTCCTGGTGATTCAGCATCGTGCACTGTTTAAGAAAACTGTCCTGCGTCATGCCAAAATAGATACCTAAAAATAGCGTGTCGCTTCGTTTGCCGGTCGCCAGTTCCGACTTTACCCGTTTCTGATAATCGGAGGCTCTATGGCAACTGACTGCCAAAAAGAAAAAGAGAATAGTAACCGGAAAAATAAAAAATCTAGACATTTAATTTAAAAATAACCATTTTAATAAAAAACTTACCTGTAAAGTAAAGCGACAGGCTTTCGGTCATTGAGCCCCCAAAGCGCGATTTTGCCCTTTGCCGTCCGAACCCGGACAATATCTTTCGTTTCTCCTTTCACCGGCGGCCCAAAACGCCGGGGTGGAACAGCCAAAAAACCGCCTTTGCCGTCTCCTTTGAGCAAAAGCCCGTAACTCGCGTCGTAAATCCCAACCTCCGGTTTGGAGCGGTAGAAATTGCCGCCCAATAAAATATCTTTAATCCCGTCGCCGTCAAAATCGTCGACGCTGATCGCGTAAACAGGGGCATATTGCGCTTCTGCGGGTAAAATCTGCAGATCGAATTTACCGCCGCGGTTTATTAAAACTATGCTTTGCATCATATCCGATTCCAGCTTTAGCGCTCCTTTAAGCTGCGCGGACGTAAAAATATCGCTAATCGTTTTCTGTTTATAATCTCTGAAATACAAAAATTTCTTTTTTAGCGACGGTAGTACCCCGACGATATTTTGCCGGAGAACGCGCGGATAGGATTTGTCTCCATTATAAGCGCATAAAATCTGTTCGACCGTTCCATTGCCGTCAAAATCGTTGACGTACATTTCCACGGGTTTTTCAGGAGTCGCTTTAAAAAAACTATTTAACCCGTGATTGCCCAGGACAAGATCCGGTTTGCCGTCCCCGTTCAGGTCGGCTACCTTAATCGTATTCCACCAGCCGTTGGTTTTTCCCAGATTCATATCAGCCGTTACGTTTTTCAGACGACTATGATCGTTCCTGAAAAAAGTTACAGGGCCCCAGTATTAAACGACCACAAAATCCAGCGCGCCGTCGCATTCAAAATCGACCCATAAGGCGACCGTAACCATGCCCAGTTGACGAAGTTCTGGCGCCACCGTTGGCGTTACAGCCGTAAAATGTCCTTTCCCGTCGTTTTTCAGCAAGTAGGCGCCGACGGGCGCTCCGTAGGCGCCCGGCTTCATGCGCATCCCAGTAAACAGGTCGGGGGAGCCGTTGCCGTCAAAATCGCCGACCCGGATGCACGACGTGGCGAAAGGTTTTCCGGGCGGCAAAGCGGTTAAATCTCTGGTAAAATGTCCTTTTCCGTCGTTCCGGTAAAAGCGGTCGTCCAGGTTTTCGGCGTCGCTGCCGCCGCTCGCAATGATCAGATCCAGGTCGCCGTCGCCGTCCGCGTCAAAAAAAACCGCGTCCACATCGTCCGCCGAACGGGCGTCTTTCGCAAAATCCGGTTGCGGGCTTTCTTTAAATTGTCCATTGGGAAGTTGTACATAGAGTTTGCCCGCCTGTCCTTTTGCCCCGCCAATAAAAACGTCGTCCAAATGATCGCCGTTAACGTCTCCGACGGCCATTTTTGGCCCGTCTGCCGAATTCATCTGGAACAGCAACGGCTCGACGTCAAAATCTGAAAAAGTGTTTTCCGCGTGTTTGAAATCAATTCCCGTCAGCGCCGACGTATCCGTAAAAATAGGTTTTTGTGCCGCCGGCTGGTTTCCAGCCCCATTTTTGCCCTTTCCTACCGCGTAAGCCTCGTCAAAGAACGGCGTTTTTTGAACGGCGTCCGATTGTTTAACGGTTAAGATTTGATTAGTCGCGACGTCTTTTAAAACCAGCGTTTTACCGTTTACAAAGTTGACGACAACGCTATCTACGCGTTCTAAAGCGCCCAACCCCAGATTAGGCCGGTAATCCATCGAGGATTCAAACCCTTTCATTGGGTTGTGCTCTATATAGAAGGTTTTATCTTTATCATATACCGTGATCTGAGCGCCTACGGCGAAACGGTTCATTCCTTCGCCGACCAGGTTAAACTTTAGCCAATGGTTTTTAGCGACTGTGTTAGCGTTATTGCGATAGACAAAAGCGTCCATATTGACATTATTGACCACAAGGTCCAAAGCGCCGTCATTGTTCAAATCAACATACGCTGCGCCGTTGGAAAAACTGGACGTTCCTAAACCCCAATCTGCCGCTTTGTCGGTGAAGGTCAGGTCGCCGTTATTCCGGAATGCATAATTTGGAAGCGCTTCCGAGGGAATGGTATCAATGAGCCTTTTGATAAAATTATTTTTCTGTTGCATCATATTCCGCACATTCGCTCGGTCGGCCATGAAAGCCGAATAATCCTGATCTAACAGGTCTTTATAGATTCCGTTAGCGACAAAAACGTCTTTATAACCGTCGTTGTCCATATCAAAGATCAACGCCCCCCAGCTCCAGTCGGTCGTCGCTATCCCGGCATATCTTCCGATCTCGCTGAAAGTTCCATTTCCGTTATTGAGTTGCAGGGTATTTCGGCCAAATTGTTTATAAAAACCCTTGTCGATCAACGCCTGGTATTGATTCCAGTTATCGAATTGAGCTTTGGTTTTCAGCCGGTCCTCGCGCTGCGGACACATTTCGGTGACAAAGATCTCCGGGTAGCCGTCGTTATTGAGGTCGGCAATATCGGCGCCCATTGCGCCCTTACTGATTTCCCCGATTTGCTTTTCCAGCGATTCGGTAAAAGTCCCGTCATGGTTATTAATGTATAAATAATCCTTTTCAAAAAAATCGTTGGACACGTAAATATCGTCCCAGCCATCGCGGTTGACGTCTCCGATGGTCGCGCCCAGGCCGAAACCAATCGCGCTGCTAAATATGCCCGCTTTCACAGTGACGTCCGTAAAATGTCCGCCGTCGTTTCTATAAAGTTTATTGCCGCCTCCGGCGTCCGGCGTGTTGCGCGCGCCTTCCGCCGCTTCAAAACTGACGACTGATTTCAAAGAATTGTTCAGTAAATAACAATCCAAGTCGCCGTCGTGGTCGTAATCGAAAAATACGGCGTGCGTAGATAGGCCTACATTGTCTAATCCATATTCTTTAGCCCGGTCGGTGAACGTATTATCGCCGTTATTGATAAAGAGTTCATTATATCTTTTTGGTCCGCCCGGCTTTCCCGATTTGCAAACATAGAGATCGAGCAGGCCGTCCCCATTGACGTCCACAAAAGTGGCCCCGGTCGACCATACGCCCTCGCAGCCCACGCCCGCTTTATCGGTAATATCTTCAAATTGAAAATTTCCTTTATTCAGGTAAAGCCTACTTTTCACTTTATTGCCGGTAAAGTAAATATCCGGCAACCCGTCGTTGTTGACGTCGCCGATGGCCACGCCGCCGCCGTTATAAAACCCGCGATAAGTATAGGTATTATCTTCCTCGTCATAATCCACCTGGTTCCTGAAATGGATATTGGTTTCGGAAGGGGAGAGGAGGGAAAACATTTGTCCCTTTTTTTCTGTAGACCGGCAATTGAATGATCCGGCGCAAAAAAACAGGCAGCAAACGATTAAAAAAAAGAACTTCATGCAGCGTACTTTAAAAGGAGGACAAAAATACGTATTTTTAAGTCAATAAAAAAGCGTATTGTAAAAGCCGCTCGTTTAAAACCCGGCCTTTAAGTATACGGAAAAAGACGCGCTTGCAAATAAGCGGCAAAGCGGTCGATTCCCGGCGTCAGGTAATTAAATGTGCCGACACAAATTAATAAGGGCTGCCGGATTTTCTCCGGCAGCCCTATATTATTAAAGAACTAAAACTTATTGATCATTAAGTAAATGAATAATAGGCTTTTATAACGCTCATCATTCATTACTCATAATTTATCCCTATTTATAACAATCGTTCTGCACCAATCCCTTGTTCGCGTTCAATTGGGAAGTTGGAACCGGGAGAAGCGTTACGCAGGGTTTTTCAGTACCCGGTTTATTGCGAATATTATAATCATAATGCCAGTCGTAGGCGCGGGAATAAGTACCCAAACGAATCATATCCTGGCGTCTCCATGCTTCAGCAAACATCTCTTTACCGCGTTCGGCGGCAAGCGACGTATTGTCCAAAGTAGTCAGGTTAGGCACGCCCGCTCTTGTTCTGACCTGGTTAATAAAACCTAAAGCATTTGCCATGTTACCTAAATTCATAGACGCCTCTGCGGCCACCATAAGAACGTCCGCATAACGGAAGATCGGGAAGTCATTATTCATATTGTTGGAACCGCCAAGCTGGAACTCAAATTTACCAATCCGCGCGCCCGCCTGATGATAACAGTTCGGTAGCAATTGATTGATTTCTGGCGTAAAGTTGACCGGCGGTCCGTCCGGATCGTCGGCGCCTGCGTCGGTCGTTACCGTTCCGTCGGCGTTATGCTGAAGACCCGCTACAAAGTTGGCTTTTTTACGCGTATCTGCGTCGTCGAAAGAGTTGTAAAACTCCTGCGTCGTACAATAACCGTCCCACGGTTGAAAAGTCAGTTTATATGTTCCCTGACTTGCGTAAGTCAACGTCATGGCGTTCAGGTTGAAGCCCTGGGCTTTTTTCTCATCGTAAGGAATAGCGAACATATTTTCTTTAGAGCCTGCATTATCCGCTAAAAAGTTTTCTTTAAAAGTTGCGGATAAAACGTACGCTTTTGAATTAATTATCTCGTTAGCAGCGTCCAGCGCTTTTTGCCATTGCGACGTTCCAGTATAAACGCCTGCGTTCAAGTATAATTTTGCCTGTAACATTCTTCCGTTATAATAATTCATCCGGCCATAAGTCGTTTGGTCGACGGCTTTAGACAACAACGGAACGTTTGCCGCCAGTTCGCTTTCTACGAAAGCATATACGTTGGCGCGGGATTGAGTCGCCGGGCTTGTTTCGGTAACCGGGAAAGTGGAAATAATTGGAACATTACCAAAGTCATCTAGCAACCAATAATAATATAATGCGCGCATGGTTTTTAACTCCGCAATATACGGTTTCGCTCTGTCCGGGCTGGCGGCGTTTAATTGGTATATTAAACGGTTTGCGGTAGAAACGCCTGAAAAACATTGAGACCAGGCGCCATTGATAACGTCGTCGGACGGCAGGGATTGATGCTGATGAAGCCGTATCCACTGACCGCCGTCGTACCAGTCTCCTCCGCGCTGCGGAATCATGGATTCGTCGGTCGAATTTTCCTGCGCTGCCCACAATCCGCCATGAGCGCCCATCATTCCATACAGGTTGGTGTAGATTGCGCCAACAGCGGAAGAAAACTCCGCGTCATTTTTGTAAAAACTGTCAGAAGCAATAGAAGTGTAAAGCGTCTCGTCGAGATTGGAACAGCTATTACCCACTAAAACAATAAAACACCCGATCAGGGCAATTTTAACAAAAGAATAACTTTTTTTCATTATTAAAATGTATTTAGGACTGTTAAGTAGAGAAAAAAATATTAGGTTTATTTATTTGACGGTTGTAATAAAGTTAGCGGAGACGAACAATTTCTCCGCTAACTAAAAAATATATTAGAAACTTACATAAGCGCCCAGAGCGAAAGAGCGCGTAGTAAAGTAATTGGAGCGACGGTCAATACCCGGCGTCAAATAATTGGTTCCGTTGGTAACGCCGTTGAAGCCCTGGTTATTGGTATCAAAATATTTCGGCTCCGGAGTTACGCCGGTATAACCCGTCAGGTAAAATAAATTATTACCTGAGAAATACGTTCTGATTTTACTGATCGCGCTTCCTTTTGGAAGGCCAAAAGTATAACCTAAAGTGAAGTTATTTAACTGTAAGAAATCCCCTTTCTCCACCTGTAGGCTCGAAAACTCGGAAGAAGTTAATTTCGGATCCCAGTATTTGGTATAAGTACGGTTATAAGCCTGGATCGAACCGGCGTTGTTGGTTTCGTAGAAAACGCGGTTCTCGTTGATCAGGTCAAATCCTAATACAGATCTGAAAGAGAAAGAGAAGTCGAACGCTCCCATTGTAAAGGAGTTGTTCCAGTCTATCCGGTAATCAGGCAAGCCGTGACCAAGTACCTGACCGTCTTTAGCTACGTCCAAATTTTTACCAATGTTTACGCTGCCGTCCGCTTTATAATAGGTAGGAGCGCCTATATCGCCTAAAGCGGCGTTAGTGTTCGGACCCGCATATTTGAAACCAAAGAACTGACCAATCGGCTGGCCTTCTGAGAGTCTTTCGTAATTGGTGCTATTCAAACCCGGAGAACCCGCGTTAGCCACGTACTGCGTTCCGCCTGATCCAAACTGTAGATCTCCTGCAGATAAAGAAACCAATTTGTCGCTGATGTTATAAACAAAATTCACTTGCGTAAACCATTTAAAATCCTTGGTTTTGTACGGTGTGTAAGCCAAAGACATTTCTAAACCGCTACTTTGTAGAGATCCAACATTGGCGGTCAAGGTAGGAAATAAATATTTTCCGGCCGGAACAGCGTAGTTATATAACAAGTCGGTGATGTTTCGGTTGTAATAATCGATGCTGCCGGTGAAATTATGCATGAAACTGAAATCAACGCCCAGGTTAAACTCGGCCTTTCTTTCCCAGCGAATGTCCGGGTTAGGATTTGAAGTAGGCGCGTAAACAGGGATAAAGGTTCCGTTATAAAGGAACTGTCCGTTACTCTGGCCAACGGTAGATTGAGAAATACCGTCATACGGAGGCAATGCTCCGGTAATTCCGTATCCAACCCTTAATTTAAAGAGATCAAGCGAAGCGACAGCCAACAATTTTCCTAAGTTGGCGCTGGCGCTGACCGCCGGGAAAATACCCCATTTGTTGTTTGTACCAAAACGGGTCGATCCGTCCCTGCGAACGCTGGCAGTCAGGTTGTATGTATCGTCGTAACCTAAAATCGCTCTGCCGAAGTAAGAAATAACTTTATTAGCCGCCCTGTAGCTGCCGGAAGTGGCGAGTCCGTTTGTAAAATCCAAAGCGTTATTAATACCGTCTGCCGCAGCGTTATCAGTAAAAAAGTTGCCTGCGGTCAGGTTATAGCCATTGTAGTTTTGCTCCTGGTATTCGTAGCCGCCTAATAAGTTCAGGTTGGTTTTAGAATCTAAACTGGTTTTATACACCAAAGTCGTATTAAAAAAGTCCTGTAAACCCGAGCTGGAATTTTGAGTAGCCACACCATGGCGGTTGAAACCGTTAGAAAGATCCTGGATACCACTGTAGAACCTGCTTTGAAAATTTGTCGCATATTTCGAATATATAGCTCCATACGTTAAACCAGGCAAAATTTCATAATCCGCTTTTAAAGCGTAAACGGTATTATTGATCGTGCCTTTATTAGAACTCTGTTTAAGAATAGCGACTGGATTGTAGTTGTCGAATGACCCCAACTGCTGGTAAAATCCGCCGTATGGCACGAAGGCCGGATCGGAAGAATAAATTGGAGCGGTTGGGTTCGTACTACCGGCTAAACGGAAAGCGTTGGGATTTCCAAAATTAGCGTTCACGTTGGTAGAAGAGAATAACCCCGTCAGGGTTAATTTATCGTTTAACGCTTTTTGCGTAACCGAAAGGTGAGCGTTTAAAGACTGATAACCGGAGGTAATCTCAATTCCTTGAATATTACGGTAGTTCAAAGAAACGCGATATGCGGTTTTACCTACGCCGCCGGAAACTCCTAAATTATGGGTATGAGAAATAGCGGTTTGAGTGATAGCTTTGTACCAGTCCGTATTTCCGCCTAAATCTTTTCCGCCAATCTGTTTATAGGTAGCGGCGTCCATAATTTGTACGTGATTGGAAAGGTTTTCCGCGTTGATCTGAGCGTTGTATTCCACCGTTGGCGTAGCGGATTTACCTTTCTTAGTAGTTACTAATATTACCCCGTTTGATCCGCGTGTTCCATAAATAGCCGAAGCAGAACCGTCTTTCAAAACGTCAAAAGTCTCGATATCGCTCGGGTCGATCACGTTCAAGTCCAAACTTGGAATTCCGTCGATAACGATCAGCGGCTGCGGATTACCGATCGCGGTAGAAACCCCGCGAAGCAAAATAGTATAACTGCCGTTCGGGTCGCCGCTCGCGCGCGAAACTTCCAGACCGGCCACTTTCCCCTGCAATAATCCGACCGGATCATTGACCGCGCCTTTTACAAAGTCTTCCGAGCGGACGTTGACAATGGCGCTCGAAACTTCCCTTGATTTCACAGTTCCGTAACCGGTCGCTACGATCGTGACGGCTTCTAACTGGGCGTTGCCGCTCAATTTGACGTCGTAGACCGAACCCGCGCCGAGAGAGACGACCTGGTTTTCATAACCGGTGTAAGAAATCGTCAGCGTGGTAGCGCCTGACGGAACCTGTAAAGAGTACTTGCCGTCGATATCGGTGGCGGTACCTGTGGTAGTTCCAGTGGCAATAATAGTAGCCCCGACCAAGGCCTCGCCTTTAGCGTCCGTGACCGTCCCGGTTACGGTTTTTTGCGCTATGGCGGCAAAATTAGTTAACGCCGCAAAAAGCAGCAGCATTAAAGAATTTTTAGAAAAAAGGTCAACCTTAATTTTCATACATTCTTGTTGTTTAGTTAAAATAATAATAAGTAATTAATAGAGTTGCAAATTTGAAAATACCGTATGTGAATTTATTTTACCGCGCTTTCCGTTAATAAACGTTTTAGAATGGCAAAACGTCCTGCGAATTTGAAAAACCAAATTTTTCAGTTGAACAAGTAGTTTAAACGGGTTGGTAGATAGATAAAACTTTGCAAAATAAAATAATCATTGGAATTGAGACATATTAGCGTAACGCATTGAAAATCAATGTTAAGCGAACGTAAAGTCCAGCAGGGCGTTAATTATTTTACGTTTTATTGTATCGGTATTTTGTTTTCTGTGAGTAATCAAGCGTAAAATTGGCAAAAAAGTTTGATAATCTGCAAATATCCCTATTATTTTTTTTGTAATTTTTTTATTCCAAACTTTATTTGGTATTCTATGTTCATAAAAATTCGGTTAAATTTGGCCTATAGTAACGCATCTTTAAAATAATTTGATTTACCGTCAAATTTATAGGTATATTTAAAGTTCGTTCAAAAACCTATTTTCTGATATACCCGTTCTCTTTTCCACTTTCAGACATGAAAAACCCGATCCGTTTTTTATTCTTTATTCTATACCTGTGTTTTCTTCCCGCTTTACAGGCGCAAATACCCGGTTTGGAAATGAAGAAAGGAGAAAAAAGCGTCGAAATACCTTTTGAGCTTCGGAATAACTTTATTATTGTCAATATCCTGTTTGAGAAAAAAATCCCCCTGAAGTTTATTTTCGATACGGGCGCCGAACATACCATACTCACTAAAAGAGAAATTACCGACCTGTTAAAAATTCATTACGAGCGGGAAGTAAAGATCATGGGCGCGGATATGCGCTCCGAAATAAAAGCCTTTATTGCCCGGAAAATCCACATGGACCTTTCAGACGTTTCACTCATCAAAGATATTTTGGTTTTAGAAGACGATTATTTTAAGTTCGACGAATATTCCGGAATCGACGTGCATGGTATTTTGGGCGCGGAAACGTTCCGGGGCTACGTCGTTAAAATAAATTATGTCCGGCAGGTACTCACTTTATATGAACCTGAGTTTTTTAAACCGCCGCCGCCGGACAAATACGACGAACTTCCCATAGAAATTAACAAAAACAAGCCTTATATATATACGACCGCAAAGTTGGGCGGTAATTCCAGCGTCCGCCTAAAACTACTCTTGGATACGGGCGCTTCCCTAACGACCCTGCTGCACATCGGGTCTGCGCCCGGATTGGAAATGCCGCCAAAAGTGATTAAGGGGAATATAGGCAATGGATTGGGCGGTCCCCTCGAAGGGTACCTCGGTCGGATCGATGCGCTGCAATTTACGCCGCGTTTGGGGTTCAGGAACGTAGTCGGTTCTTTCCAGGAACTGGACTCGCCGGGCGACACCATTTATTTGAGCGGCAGGAACGGAATCATTGGAAACGAAATCCTTAGCCGGTTCAACGTGATCATTCATTTTGGAAAAGAAAAAATATGGCTACAGCCCAATCAATATTATAACGATGCTTTTAATTACGACAAAAGCGGCCTGTCGATCATAGCTAATGGGAAAGATTTGAACCAGTTCGTCGTTATTGGCGTTCGCGAAAATTCTGCTGGCCGGGATGCGGGGGTCTTTATTGGCGATCATATTGAACGCGTCGGATGGGTTTCGCGCCAATTTATCAGTCTGGGTTTTATTCAGAAGAAATTACAGGGAAAAGCCGGAAAAACAGTCAGGTTAACGCTATTAAGACAAGGAAAGAAAGTAAAAGTCCGCATTAAATTAAAAGAATTAATTTGAGAATTGTTTTCATTCCAAAAAATTCGGTTAACTTTGCGCCCGCTTAACAAAATAGTATTCAATTAATCATTTCATCATGTACGCAATCGTAACCATAGCCGGTCAACAATTCAAAGTGATCGAAGGTCAGCAGATCTTTGTCCACCGGTTAGAAGCCTCGTTGGGTAGCGCCATTTCTTTCGACCAGGTTCACCTGATCGACCGCGAAGGAGCGCTGACCATTGGCACGCCGGTCGTCCCGTCCGCATCCGTCAAAGCGACAGTCATTAGCCATGAAAAAGGAGACAAAGTGATCGTTTTTAAGAAAAAAAGGAGAAAAGGATACCGGAAGAAAAATGGCCATCGCCAGTCGTTTACCCGTATCACCATCGACGCCATACAGAATTAAGTTTTTGATTCTTGGCATTTCTTTTTTGTATTTCTTTTCTTTATTTTCTTATTCTTTAAAAATCATCTGCAATGGCACATAAAAAAGGAGCCGGTAGTACCGACAACGGTCGGGATAGCGCCAGTCAGCGACTGGGCGTCAAACTTTTTGGCGGTCAGCACGCCATTCCCGGAAATATCCTCGTTCGCCAGAGAGGCACCCGCTACCATCCGGGTAAAAACGTATATATGGGTAAGGACCATACCCTGCACGCCGCAGTGGAAGGCGTCGTCATGTTCAAAAAATCGGTTAAAGACCGCACTTTTGTTCACATCGTTCCGGGCGCCTCTACTACTTGGGTTCCCGAAGTGAGCGAAACTTTAGACGTTCCGCAACATCAGGTTAAAACTCCGGTTAAAAATATCGCCGTTCCGGCTCCTGTCGCCGCTCCAGCGCAAAAAGCCGCGCCGGTTGAAGAAAAGCCGGCCGTAGCGCCCGCTCCAGTTGAAGCGCCCGCTCCGTCGCCCGCCCTGAAACCAGAAGCTCCGGTTCAGGAAACGCCAGCCGTCGTTCCCGCCCCGGCTGAAGTTCCGGCTCCGACGCCAGACCTGAAACCAGAAGCCCCGGTTCAGGAGACGCCTGCCGTCGTTCCCGCTCCGGTTGAAGCGCCCGCTCCTAAGCATATACAGCCGGAAATAAAAACTGCGGAGGAAAGCCCTATTTCCGCTCCCCCTGTTGGAGAATCCGAAACGCATACATTAACGGCCGAAACTGCTCCTGACGTCCAGGAATTTGCATCGTTGCCAGTAAGCGGAGACGAGACGCCTGCTTCAGGCGTAACGGGCGGAGACGATCTGAAAATCGTGGAAGGTATCGGCCCTAAAATTGAAATACTGCTGAAAGAAGGCGGATATATGACTTTTTCCGACCTGGCCAACGCCGACGTCGAAAAGATCAAAGAAATCCTGCACCACGCCGGTTCCCGTTATTCCATGCACGATCCTTCTACCTGGCCGCACCAGTCAAAACTGGCTGCCGAAGGCAAATGGGAGGAGCTTGACGCGCTGAAAAAAGCGCTGGACGGCGGGAGAGAGGTTAAATAATGACGAGTTATGAATAATGAATATATTTTATCAATTGATAATTAAATATTTATTACCATTTACCATTTACCATTTACCATTTACCATTTACCATTTTTGATGATATTTTTAAACCCCGCTTTTACAAAAGGCGGGGTTTTCTTTTGGTTGTATAAAAATCTTAGCTTCGTTAAAATTGAATGATCGACCTAACCTCCGCAAGTAGGGACAGGTCGCGACCTGTCCCTACTTGCGGAGGTTGAAAATAATGCCTCCTTATCCTGTTTTAAATTTTTTCCAGCGCGGACTCGGCAGTCCAGCCTACGTCGCCGTTTGCCAATTTTACTTTATACCAGGAACCAATTTTATCAAGCAGCGAGACCTTTACTCCTTCATGTAAAGTAAACGTTGTTTTTCCCGCTTCGTCCGGCGCGCTTTTTAAGGCGGTCTGCGAAACAATGATTATACCCGCGCCGCTATTTTTTTGAGCTTCATACGCCGCGTATGCGAGCGCAAACGGGAATAGGGAAAGACCCAGGAAAACCATTCCGCTAATAAACCCCCGCTTCCTTAATCTTCGCTGACTTCCGGTCAGCCACAAAGCGATTCCTATTGCCGAGCTCCATAAAAAAAGCAGGGCCATATAGGTCCACGCGTTGAGGGGTACAAGCGTTTTGGCGGAATGAAACCAGCGAAAGAGTATAAAGGATTGGGTAGGTTCCGCGTCGTCCGTTATTTTCGCGCGGGCGACGCGCAAATTGTGCCGAACGTCTTCGTCGTTTGGGCTAAGCAGCGCTGCGCGCTCATAAAAAAGTATCGCCTTACCGGTTTGGTTCAACTTAAAATAAGTGTTTCCCAGGTCGTAATATATTTCCGGCGAGTGGACGCCGTCTTTTAACACGTTTTCATATTTTTCAATAGAAAGCATAAAATTACCGCTCCGGTAAGCCGCTTCGCCTTCTTTAAAAATTTGCTCGGGAGCCTGGCCAAAAGTATTGAAGCAAGCAAGCGCGAGCGGCGCGAGGAAGATAAATTTTAGCCTGTAAAACATACCGTATTATTAATTTTGACTGCAAAATTACCGCAAGATAGCGGTATCCTTTTAAAATTAATATTCGTTCGGTAAAATTAATTTGATAATGATTGTCAAAACAACTAATTTTGCTTGTATTAATAAGCGCTAATAAATTTATCAAATGCCCTACGATTTTGTTCCATACTCCCTTAAACAGGAATACGCAAACTATACTTCGGACGATTTCAAAGTCTGGGGTATTTTGTACAACCGGCAAATGAAACTGGCTCCGCTCTGCGCGTCAAGAGAATACCTGGAAGGCTTAAAAAGAACCCAATTCTCCGAAAATAAAATTCCGAATTACGAGGAGACCAGCGCTATTTTGCGAAGTTTTACCGGTTGGTCGATCCACGTGGTTCCGGGTTTAATCGCTAACCGCCCTTTTTTTGAGTTAATGCGCGATAAGCAATTTTGCGCGTCCACCTGGCTGCGCCGGATGGATCAGTTGGACTACCTGGAAGAACCGGATATGTTTCACGATATTTTTGGCCACGTTCCATTATTGACTAATAAACACGTTTGTCATTATCTGGAAGAACTTGCCCGCATTGCTTTGAAATATATAGACACGGACGACGAAGCGGAAGCGATTGAACTCATTTCCCGCCTTTACTGGTATACCGTCGAGTTTGGCTTGGTCCGCGAGGACGGCGCTTTGAAAATCTACGGCGCCGGTATTTTGTCCTCCTCCGGGGAAAGCGTATATTCCCTTGAAAGCCCGGAACCGCGCAGATTGCCTTACAATGTGAGAGAAATTTTTAATACGCCTTATATTAAAGAGCATTACCAGGAACAATATTTTGTCATCGATTCCTATAAAGAATTGTTCGACTCCATTCCGGAAGTGGAAAAGGAACTCGCTCAGCTTATAGAGAAAAAAGCGTTGGTTTAGATTTGTTTAAAATCATAATATTCATTTAAAGCCTAGATCATGGAAAGTACGCTCTTATCGCCCATCGCCCCGACGACGGCAGATTTTCTTCCCATCAACGGGACCGATTATATCGAATTATATGTTTCCAACGCTAAACAGGCTGCTCATTTTTACCAGTCGGCGTTCGGATTTCAGCCTTTAGCGGTGGCCGGTTTGGAAACCGGGCTGAAAGACCGCGAAAGCTATGTACTCGTACAGGATAAGATCCGGCTGGTGCTGACGGCCCCCCTTCATTTAGGTACGGCTATCGGCCAGCACATCGACCGCCACGGCGACGGCGTCAAAGTCATTGCGCTCGACGTGCCGGACGCGAGCGCCGCTTTTTTAGAAACCACGCGGCGCGGCGCGGAAAGCGTTTTTTCTCCCATGGAAGAAAATGACGCGGAAGGCCGTGTAATCCGCTCCGCCATAAAAACCTACGGAGATACGATTCATGTTTTTGTCGACCGGAGCGCTTATAAAGGCTTGTTTTTGCCTGGTTTTAAAGCGTGGAAACCTACATACGCGCCGGCGTCCGTCGGGTTAAAATATGTCGACCACATGGTTGGGAATGTCGGCTGGGGCGAGATGAACCAATGGGTCGATTTTTACGCCCGCGTCATGGGATTTTCCCAACTGGTCTCTTTTGACGACAAAGACATTTCTACCGATTATACCGCCTTGATGAGCAAGGTGATGAGCAACGGGAACGGGCGTATCAAATTCCCGCTCAACGAGCCGGCCGAAGGTAAAAAGAAATCGCAGAT
>JBBRMZ010000084.1:0-18729 GCA_038230555.1 Chitinophagales bacterium | reverse complement strand
GCCGTCGTCGATCGCGTGGTAGGGTTGCACGGAAGCGATCACGTGCAGCGCGGCAAAACGGGGTAAATCCTCGAACCGGACGTGCTGCGCATGCTCGATCCGGAACCGCCGGTCCCAAGCGGGGTTTTTACGGATAATATCTTCAAAAAGGTTGAGGATTAAGTAATTAGCGCTGTCTCCAATGGCGTGGATAGAGATTTGCAGATGCGCGCTATCCGCTTCAAACGCCCAGCGACGGATGTTGCCGCTGGCCATGTCGCCCAACGCGATCCCGCGCGTGGTTTTATCCTGGTCGTATGGATCAAAAAACAACGCCGTACTGGACCCGAGCGAGCCGTCGGCAAACGCTTTTAAGGAACCAATTTTCAACCGGTCGCTGCCGAACCCTGCGTGTATCCCCGCGTTAACCAGGTTTTTATATTCAGAGATAGGCAGGCGCGTATAGACGCGGCAGGTCAGTTTATTCTCTTTTTCCAGTTCCTGGTAGATAGCGAGGTCTTTGGGAAAGGTAATATCCTGTATGCCGGTAAATCCCTGCTCGCGGGCTTCCTGCAAACCGCGTAACGCGGCGGCTTTATATTGTGTGGACGAAGGCTCGGGAATGGCGCGCGTGATTAGGTCGGTCGCGTCGTCTTTGAAAATACCCGTTGGTTCTCCCGTTTTGGGGTCTTTCACGATGATCCCGCCGGGCGGCGAAACAGTCGTCCGGTCTACGCCCGCTAATTTCAGGGCGTATGAATTAGCAAGCGACATATGGCCGTCGAAGCGGTTGATAAAAACGGGCGTTCCAGGCGTGACGGAGTCGATCATTTCTTTGGTCGGCAGGTCCTTGATTTCCCAGGCTTCGTGGTCCCAGTCGCCGCCTTGTATCCATTGCCACGGATGTTGCGCCGCATAATCTTTTATAATGCGGATGAACTCTTTAGTGGAATGCGCCTGGCGAAGGTCGACGCCCAGGAGATAAAAACCGCCGCTGATAAAATGGGTATGGTCGTCAATGAACCCCGGCAACATGAGTTTACCCTGCAAATCGACCGTTGTTGTTTGCGGGTCGATCCATTTCCGGGCGTCCGCGTCGCTGCCGACAAATATAATTTTCCCGCTTTGCGCCACGACCGCTTCGGCCCAGGGGCGCTTTTCATCGACCGTATAGATCTTGCCGTGTATGTAGGCGACGCGCGACTGCGCGAAAAGAGCGACCGAGGAGACGGTCAAATATAAAAAGATAAGGTATCTCATAAATTTGGCTCCGGCGGGGTCAAAATTCAACATAGCGCCGCCCGAATGGCATAAAACTAACTTTTTTATCGAAGATTAAAAAATAAAAAATTTGCGCTGTATATTTGTAAAGTAGCGTAAAAAGTTCTACTTTTGCGCCTCAATAAAAAAGGATTCGGATTCGGTCCATAAAAAGATACAGGAATGAAAAGAACATTTCAACCATCGCGGCGCAAACGCGTCAATAAACACGGTTTTCGCTCGCGCATGGAAACGAAGAACGGACGCAAAGTGATCGCGCGCCGCCGAGCGCAGGGACGCTGGAAACTGACCGTTTCCGACGAAAGACATTCTAAATAAAAGAAACCGTCTGCGTTAATATAGTTCCGCGACGCGACGTCGCCGATTAAGATAGGCGGCCTCGCGTCGCCGGATAAGGTTTAGGAGACCAGACGTCTGTTTCCTAAACCTCTTTCTATTTTTGCACCCTTCAATGCCGCGCGCAATGAAATCGACTTTCCAAAAATCGGAAAGGCTGAAAAATTTCCGGGTCATTGCCGCGCTCTTCGATAAAAAAGGCGCTTCCTTCGGTTGTTACCCTCTGCGCCTGATCTGGAAAGAAGTCAATCCTCCGCAAGGCGATTCCCCCATAATGTTTGCCCTGACTGTTCCTAAAAAAAAATTCAAGCATGCTGTCGACCGAAACCTGCTGCGCCGCCGTCTCCGCGAAGCCTGGCGTCTAAACAAGCATATTTTATATGAAGCGCTGGAAGGTAAAGGAAAGCAGTACGCTTTTATGGTTTTGTATGTCGCTAAGGAAAGTTTGCCCTACTTCGATATTGAGCAGGGCGTTCAAACCATGATCCGGAAGTTTACAAAGGAAATTACGAAACTACCCGCCGATTAAAGCAAGCAATTTCAAAAGATTCTCTTAAAAGTAGAATTATTCCATCTTGCTTTAAAGCCTTCATCATTCCCCATTATTTCGCGTCCGTCGTCTTATATAATTCCGTTTTACTCACCTTCACAATTTTCATCCCGCTTTTTAACTTTCGGGAAACGGAATTATAGGGTTCCGACACCACCTCGTCTCCTTCGTTTAGGCCGGAAAGGATCTGGATATATTCATTGTCCTGAACACCCGTTTTGACGGCTACTTTCTTTACGCTGTCGCCTACGCAGACAAAAACGACTTCCTGCACCGGCGTATTCGTTTTCTTTGTATTATCTGTCGCGTCTGATTCGTCAGAAGCGGCCGCTTTTAATTTTTTGGAGGCTTCGTTTTCTTCGCGCGTCGTGACCGCCTGCACGGGAACGCTAAGGACGCCGTTGACCGTATTGGTGTGGATATTAACCGAAGCGGACAGACCGGGCCGGAATGCAGCTTTACCGGTCCGGTTCATGTCGACGTAAGACGCCGGGTCGATGCGGATCTTGACCACAAAATTGGTCACTTGGTCGGTTGTCAGATTGACTGTGCCGGTGGCGGTGAAGGCATTGTCGGCGGTGTTGGCGATCTCGGATATTTTTCCTTTAAATTTCTTTCCCGGGTAGGCGTCTACGTCAATATCGACGTCGTTGCCGACGGCGATGCGCAAAATATCGTTTTCGCTGACGTCCACCTGTACTTCCATCGCGTTCATGTTGGCGACGCGCATCATCTCGGTACCAGACATTTGAGCGGTTCCCACCACGCGCTCCCCTTTCTCGATGGTGAGTTTGGAAACCACGCCGTCTACGGGCGCGTAAATAGACGTTTTGTTAAGGTTTGTGTTGGTTTCCCGGAAAGAGGCCTCCGAACCTTTCACGTTATATTCTGCGGTGCGCACGTTGTCGAGAGAAGATTCCACGTTGGCGATCGACGTTTGAATAGCTGCGTCTGAAGCCCTCAGGTTGGCCTGTGTTTGTTGGAACGTAGCCTGTGCCGTTTCAAAATCAGCGTCGGAGATCACGCCCTGGGTATGCAGTTTGTCGTTCCGCTGAAAAGACGACTGAGCGCTGGCCAGTTGCGCCTGTATCTGGTCGCGTTGCGCCTGCGCCTGCGCCCGTTGAGAATTCAGCGTTTTGATCTGCGCCTGCGCGTTGGAAAGTTGCGCTTTGGTAGCGTTGAGGCTCGCCTCGCCCCGTATGACTTCGCTTTGATAAACTTCAGGATTGACGCGGGCCAGTAGTTGCCCCGATTTGACGGAATCGCCTTCCTTAACCCGAAGTTCTACGACTTCGCCCGATACGTCGGAACTGATCTTGACTTCTTTTTCCGGGAAAACGCGTCCGCTGGCGGAGACAGTTTCCTGTATGGTACGCTTCTGCGCTTTTTCAGCGTAGACTTTTTCTCCGACCTTTTTATTTTTCCCCTGGAAATAAGCGATCGCGATTAAAAGGACGGCGGCGCCCGCCAGATACCAGATCAGCCGGTTATTTTTTTTTCCTTTAGCGGTAGTAGACATAATATTCAGTATTGATTAAAGCGGATATTTATATAAGTTTGAATGATAAATAATTCATCACTCATCCTTATTTTAACGTCATTGGTTTTCCTTCGTAATAATCGACGATTTTTAATTTAAAAAGATAATCATATTTGGCGACGGTCAGGTCGGATTCGGCGCTGTCGGCATTCGATTTAGCCTGCGACAATTCAAAGGCGCTGACGCCGCCGATTTGGAACCGTTTGTCGTTATTTTCAAAAGCGATTCGTTGCGCGTCGAACGTTTTCTGAGCGGCTTCCAGCGTTTGTTTTGCGGCGCGCGCGTTGGCGATAGCCGTCTGGATATCTGATTTAAGTTGCTGTTTATTCCGGTCGTTAGTCAGCCGCTGACTTTCGATGGTCAGCCGGGCTCTTTCTACGCCGATTTTATTCCGGTTATTGTCAAAAATGGGGACCGAAAGCCGCAAACCCAGTCCTTCCCCGAGGTTGTCGTTCAACTGGCCAAAATAGGATTTCGTCGGCAAATTGCTGTAACCGCTTTGAACGATATCGAGGGTGGTTACTTTGCCCGTCGCGTCCTGTATGGAAATGGGCGAAAGCCGGGTGTACGGCGTTCCCAGCGTTGGGTCGTCTACCGAAATGGAACTCGAATAATTGGAGTTTACGCTGGCCGTGGCGCTCAGTTGGGGCAACTGCGCCGCTTCCGCTACTTTTACGCCCAGTTCGGCGCTTTTTACGCGTAAATCGCCTGCCCGGATCAGCGGCTGATTATTGAGGGCGGTACTATAAATATTTTTCAGCACATAATTTTCAGGATGATCGTCGGGAATCACTACTTGCGGACGCTCCACCCGGAGATTATAATCGGGGTCAATGACCAGTAGTTGTTTGAGATTGAGATAAGAGATCTCGACATTATTATTGGCCGTTACAAGACTTTGTTCGTTTTTAGCGATGGTGGCCAGGATATCGTAGCGCGCGTTTTGCGCCAGCGAGCCCGCGCGGATCTGCTTTTCTGTTTTAGCCAACAAGTCTTGCGAGGAACCAAGCCTTTTTTTAGCGTTCTCTACCTGTTCCTCGTTGAGCAGAATTTGCAAATACGCCTGCGCGACGGAGAGAGCGGTGTTGTTCGACGTTTGTTCCAGATCCGCCCGGGAAGCCTCCAGATCAAAACTTCCTTGTTTAATGGTGTTGTTGATCCGGTTGCCGTTCCAAATAGTGATTCCGGCATTCAGCGACCAGCTATTATAGGAAGTTTGGGCGTTTTGAAATGTATACGTGGACGGGTTAACGCTACGCCCGTAATTGAGGCCGTAATTTCCGTTCCCATCCAGGTAAGGATAACGGGCGAAACGGTTCAGTTCGTCGGTCAGTTTGGCGCCGGAAATATTGAGTTGCGACTGCTTAATATTATAATTCACTTCCAGCGCGTGGCGGACGCATTTTTCCAAGGACCAGATTTCCTGTGCATGGCCGGTTTTAAAGACGACGGCGATTAAAAATAAGGAGGCAAATATTCTTTTCATCTGTATATAATAATAGATAATGGTTCGTTGGTCATACGGGATTTGCGTTTTTTTGTTAGCCAGGGAAACTTCACATTCCCCTTCGGCGGAGCGAAGAAGTATAAAAAAATAAAAAATTTATCCTCTGCAAAGAAACGATTTAAACCGGCGCTTTTACGGTACAATAATAAACGTTCTTTTCAAAAGGGTGTAATTATTTATATTAAGCGCTAAAAAAGACGGATCAAAACCATGTTTCAGCCGATTTCAGGCGCTTTTATCTGCTTCGCTTACAGGTAAAAAGAAGGGGAAAGCGCCGCCGCGCCGGCTTCCAAAAGTGCAAAACCGCTATTTGAACAACCATTTAGCGGGGCGGGACGTTGTAGGTTTTCATTTAACCCGACCGGCGCCGGTCATTTATTATGATGGTAAGAAGTTTAACCGCCCAAACCCGTTTGGAGCGCCCGCTGGAAGAAGTATTCGAGTTTTTTAGTAAAGCGGAAAACCTGAACGAAGTAACGCCGGCTGCATTACGGTTCCAATTTCTAACTCCTTTGCCGATTATTATGCATGCCGGGCAGGTCATCGATTATAGAATAAGGTTGTCGGGAATACCGTTCAACTGGAAAACGCTCGTTACCGACTGGGAACCGCCTTTTCGCTTTGTAGATCAGCAAATTAAAGGTCCTTATATAATGTGGCGCCACGAGCATATTTTTATCGCCGAAGGCCAAAACACGCTGATGACAGACAACGTACATTGGGCGTCCCCGGGCGGAATTTTTGAACCGCTGATCAACGCGCTGATCGTAGAAAACAAAGTGAGGGACATATTTAAGTTTCGCGAGGAACGCTTCAAACAATTATTGAAAAAATAAGGCGTTTATGGCAATGTTAATTTTACGATAAAATTTTTTTTTAGGTTAATCATTTTGTAAAAAGCATACCTTTGCGCCGAATTTGAGAAACCGCTTTTCGAATATCCGCTGTTAATGTGTCATAAATATTTTTCATACTTTTTCTTAATCGTCATGTTGAATGTAAGCGTCAACGTGAGCGATGATTTATATTGCAACTGGTATTCGTCGAATTCCTGCGAAGATACCGGCGCTACCTATAATAAGATCGACCATGTGTTGGAATATGTGGTAGAAATATGTATGGGCGTAAAGAATTTTTTTCCTGAACATCGTATTCCCCAAAATACGCATAATGCTATTCATAAGATTTTTATTTACGATATTACGTCTCCTGTTTTAGCCCTCCTTTCTCCTTCATATTTCCCGGACGATCGCCGGAATCGTTTCTTTTTTATTCCTGTTTTAAATAAAACTTTGTTTTCGGAAAAAGATAGTCCTCCGCCTAAACTAAATTTTGCCTGCTAAAAGGCCGTTCCCGCTACCTGTTATTGATTTGACGGATAGTGCCAGACGGATATACGGGTAGACTTTCGCCTCCGATTATATATTTTATTGGTAAATATAATTATTTGCAGAAACTTGCAACGTCGCTATGCGATTAACGTTCAACGGTTTTTGAACATTATGTGGAAACTGAAGGCGCCGGTTCGATTGGTCTTTCAAAAAATTTCTTTATTTTCATTACTATTCACATATATATGACGCGACCACTCATGTCGTTTCTTTTCTTTTGCCTCATAGCGGCGGACGCCTGCGGACAAAGCGTAGATACGCTCCGCATGACGCTTAAAGAAACCGACCAGCGATTTTTAGAGAAGAACCTTTCCCTCTTGGCTAACAAAGCTAATATTGATATCGCCAGGGCGCAAACGCAACAGGCGAGATTATGGGATAATCCCGTGCTCAGCACCGATAACAGCCTGTTTCACCCGAGGATAGCTGGCCAGGGCCAGGAAGCTAAGTTTTTAGATCCCCAGCAACTGACAGTGCAGGTTCAACAATTATTTAAACTGGCAGGACAACGGACTAAACAGGTCAACGTTCAGCTAGCCAACGAAAAACTCACCGAATTCCAGTTCTACGATCTGACGCGCAACCTGAAACGTCAGCTCCATGCCGACTACAACGAGGTTATCGCAGATTATAAAAGTATCCAGATGTTCCAAGTGCAAATCAGAACCATCTCAACGTTGCTGGAAGGAATGCGGGTACAAGTGCAAAAAGGTTTTCTGGCGCAAAAAGAACTTTACCGCGTCCAGGCTGAATTGGTGACCATTCAGCATAACATGAGCGACGCCAGTAATCGAATTGCCGATGCGGAAGGCGATTTGCACATCCTGTTACAGGAATCGCCGACCGCATTTATTTTGCCCGCCGACGCTGAAACCGCTGAATTTAATATCCGGATCGACCCGCTTAACCCCGCCGACCTTGTTACGACGGCGCTACAAAATCGCGGAGACCTGGCGGCGGCCAACGCGCAACTGGATGTCAATAAAAAAACGCTGATCCTCCAAAAATCCCTGGCGATACCCGATTTGACGGTCGGAACCTATTTTTTGCGCTCCGGCGGCGCCTTCGTCAACGATATTGGACTAACGCTTTCAATTCCGTTGCCGGTTTTGAATAAAAATCAGGGCAATATCAAGGGCGCCAATCTGGCCATTCAGCAACAGCAATATACCTATGATAATGCAGTTTTGCAGGTGACCAACGACGTATACGCTAAATATTTTAAGCTCAAATCCATACAAAGCGCCATATCGACTTCCGGGGAAGCGGACTTTATGAAAGGATACGAGGAATTTTTTAATAATCTCGTTAAAGCGTATCAGGCCCATACCATCGGGTTCCTGGAATTTATCGACTTCTTTGAAAGCTATAAAGACGTGAAACTTGCTCAGATACAATATCGGCAATCGCTACGGCAGGCGGCGGACGACCTGAATTTTGTGGTCGGTAAAGACGTTTTATAGAAGTGATGAAATAAGAGATAAGAAATATAAAATGTATATTTCATTGATTATGCTAAAACGCATAAACTAAAAAAATTTGGCCGGTTAAAGGCCGCTTGAATAGCAATAAAAATTTAAAAGATGCAAACAAAATTAAAAATAGCGGGCGCAGCGCTGGTCATGGCCGGTTTATATTCGATCGGTTGCGATAAAGCAAAACCTAAAGAAGCGGCAGTCCCTGCCAAAAAAGAAGCCTTTTGCGTGTCGGATTCTCTGGGCAAAATGATTAAATTGGAAGACGTTAAAATGGAGCCCATCGAAGACGAACTAAACCTTTCCGGCGAAGTCTCTTTTAACGATGATAAGGTGGTGCGGGTCATGTCCCTTGTTTCCGGCCAGGTGACAGCGGTAAAGGCGTCTTTAGGGGACCGCGTGAAGGCCGGTCAGACCCTCGCCATTATTCGCAGTTTCGAGATCGGCAATAGCAGCGCCGACGCGCGGTCTGCGGCGGTGGACGTGGATATTGCCCAAAAAAACGTGGCAAAAGCAGAATCTATGTTCAAGATCGGTATGATCTCTGAAAGGGATTATCAACAAACACAGCAGGATTATCAAAAAGCGCAAACCGCGCTCGAAAAAGCCAAAACTGTTTCCAGTATTTACGGCGCCGGCGCCGGAACCAACGGCGAGATCGTCATCAAAGCGCCGACTTCCGGGTATATCCTTGAAAAAAAGATCCACGCCGGTTCGTCCGTCCGGAACGACAACTCAGACAACCTGTTCACTATCGGCAACCTCAACGAGGTTTGGGTATTGGCCAACGTGTTTGAATCCGACGTTGCCAAGGTACGGGAAGGCTATGAAGCCAAAGTAAAAGTGTTGGCCTATCCGGATAAAACTTTTACCGGAAAGATCGATAAAATCAGCTCCGTGCTGGACCCGACCAATAAAGTCATGAAAGTCCGTATCCGGCTGTCCAACTCGGAGGGATTGTTGAAACCGCAGATGTTTGCCAACGTGATTATGTCCAATACGGAATCCGTCAAGGCGCTCATGATTCCTTCCTCCGCCGTCATTTTCCAGGGCGGATCTAATCACGTAGTCATTTATCGGAATAAATGTAATTTACAGATTAGCGCCGTGCATGTCATCAAAACGGTTGGAGAAAAAACATACGTCGATTCGGGCGTACAGGCGGGCGATAAACTGATCACCGTTCACGAAGGAATTATTTATAGCGCGCTTTCTTCGGGTGAATAAATCTTTGCCAGAATCAATTTTAGCGATCCGGTTAAGGTAAGAAACTCTAGTTCACGGGCCGTTCTTTTTTCTTTACTTTATTATTTACTTCAAGCAATGAATAAGTTCTTTAAGAATATTATATATTTTTCGCTTCGTCACCGGATATTCGTTTTCTTTCTCACCGCCGCTTTTATTGTGATCGGAATCTGGAGTTATATGAACACGCCGATCGACACTTTCCCCGACGTCACCAATACGCAGATCATTGTTATATCGCAATGGCCCGGCAGGAGCGCGGAGGAGGTAGAAAAATTTGTCACTATACCGCTCGAATCAAAGCTTAATTCGGTACAGAAAAAAGTCAACCTCCGGACGATCTCCTCTTTCGGCCTTTCCTATTTACGCATTATTTTCGAGGACGAGGTCGACGACGCCTTTGCGCGGCAGCAGGTATTAAGCCGCATTTTGAATATTGACCTTCCGGAAGGCGTTCAGCCGGAGATGGAACCGCCCTACGGCCCCACAGGCGAAGTTTACCGGTATACCCTGAGCAGCAAAACGCAATCGCTGCGCGACCTGACCACCCTCCAAAACTGGTATTTGGATAAACAATTTAAAAGTATACAGGGTATCGCCGACGTCAACACGTTCGGCGGACAGAATAAGATCTACGAGGTCAGGGTAAACCCTAATTTGCTTCAAAAATACGGCCTTAGTTCGCTGGATATTTACAATGCCATCAACAAAAGCAACGTCAATGTAGGGGGCGACGTTATCGAACGAAACGGAGAAGCCTTTGTCGTACGCGGTATCGGCGTGCTCAACGATACGTCGGAAATTGAAAACGTAATCGTACAAAAAAATAACGGCGTACCTATTTTAATTAAAAATGTGGCTGAAGTGCGCGAAAGTTTCGCGCCCCGTTTAGGACAGGTTTCAAGAGATACGCTTGAAGACGTCGTGGAAGGTATTTTGGTCATCCGGAAAGGAGAGAATCCGGCGGATATTTTGAAAAATATCCACGCTAAAGTCGAAGACCTAAACACGAGCGGCGTCATGGGCGACGCCAAGATCAACATGTTTTATGACCGGACGGAGTTAATGACCTTTGCGAACGAAACGGTCATCCATAATCTTTTGGAAGGAATCGTTTTCGTTACCCTCGTGGTCCTCATCTTTATGGCGGATTGGAGAACGACGTTCATCGTCGCCATTATCATACCCCTGGCGCTTTTATTCGCGTTTACCTGCATGAGAATTAAAGGAATGACCGCCAACCTGCTATCCATGGGCGCGGTCGATTTCGGTATTATTATCGACGGAGCGGTGGTAATGGTGGAAGGTTTATTTGTCGTATTGGACGAAAAGGCCAAAGAAGTCGGCATGGAGCGGTTTAATAAACTTGCCAAGCTGGGCCTGTTTAAAACCGTAGCAACCGACCGCGCGAAAGCGATTTTCTTTGCCAAGATCATTATTATTACCTGCCTGATGCCCATCTTTATGTTCCAAAAGGTGGAGGGCAAATTATTTTCTCCTTTAGCTTACACCCTTGGTTTTGCGTTATTGGGAGCCCTGATTTTTACCCTTACGCTGGTTCCGGCTTTAGCGAGCATCCTGCTTCGTAAAAACGTGCGCGAACGGCACAACTTTTTTGTTGAGGGAATTACGGCGGGCGTGGTCAAAATCTTGAGCGTCGCTTACCGGTTTCAAAAGATCACGCTGCTAATAGCGGGGGCGGTATTGGTATTGACCCTATGGTCGACCAAATTTTTAGGCACCGAGTTTTTACCCCAACTCAACGAAGGGGCGCTTTGGGTGACCGCCCGTTTACCCATGACCACTTCCCTGGAAGAAGCGCAGGCCATCACCGATAAAATGCGGCAAACGCTCGCTTCCTTTCCCGAAGTCAAACAACAAATGTCGCAGGTCGGCAGAACCAACGACGGCACCGACCCCAAAGGTTTTTTTAACGTACAGATAGCCGTCGATCTAAGAGCGGAAAAAGATTGGAAGCGAAAAATTACGCACGACGAATTGGTCGATTCCATGGACGCTAAATTGCACTTGCTACCTGGTATTATCCTGAATTTTTCGCAACCCATCAGCGACAACGTAGCTGAAGCCATTGCGGGCGTGCCTGCTTCTATGGCGTGCAAAATATCGGGAACAGACTTCCAGGTATTAGATCAGAAAGCGGACAGCGTCATGGCTATTCTTAAAAATATACGGGGCGTGGAAGATCTGGGCGTATTCAGGAACCTTGGACAACCGGAATTTCAAATTGAACTAAATCAAAAACGGATGGCTTATTACGGCGTTGCCGCCGCAGACGCCCAGGCAGTAGTGGAAATGGCCATCGGCGGAAAAGCCGCCACGCAATTGTATGAAGGCGAACGCAAATTCGATATTCGAATCCGTTATTTACAAGAATTTCGGGACGATCAGGAAAAAATAGAAAAACTCATGGTTCCGAGTATCGACGGCGTCACTAAAGTACCGCTCAAGGAGATCGCCGATTTTCGTAAAGTGATCGGGCCGGCTTTTATTTACCGCGATAATAATATGCGCAATATCTTCGTCAACTTTTCTGTCCGTAACCGCGACCTGGGCGGCACAATAGCCGAGGCGCAGGAAAAAGTAGGGGCGGCTGTTACCGTTCCAAAAGGGTACCAGATCGCCTGGAACGGAGAATTTGAAAATCAGCGGCGCGCCGAAAAAACATTAGAAGTGGTGGTGCCAATTTGTTTGCTCGCTATTTTTATCATCCTGTTCACTACTTTTGGAAACGTCAAGGACGCGCTGCTCGTTATGCTGAGTTTGCCGTTCGCGGTGGTAGGCGGCATTTGGGCGCTCCAGATTACGGGAATGAACTTCAGTATTTCTGCGGGTATCGGATTTATCGCGTTGTTTGGCATCTGTATTCAGAACCTCGTCATCATCATCCTTGTTTTCAGGCATAACCTGGAGCAAAAAATGCCTTTAGAGCAGGCCATTAAGGAAGGCGTCCGGTCCAGAACGCGCGCGGTAGTAATGACCGCTCTTATGGCGGCAATCGGACTAACGCCCGCCGCTATCTCGCACGGCATCGGTTCAGAATCCCAAAAACCTTTAGCGCGGGTCGTGATCGGCGGTCTGGGAACAGCTACTATCCTGGCTTTATTTGTTTTGCCTGTGGTATACGGGATGATACACCGGTTTGTCCATAAACGGAAAAACAGGAAAATTATTAAGAAATTCAACCCTTAATACCGGAGGGTAAAGTCCATAAAATTAGCAACGCGGTCTAAAGATCTTTGTAAAACAATCTGCATCCCGTCGTAAGCCGCGCTGCCGTTGACGCGCAGCGCGACGGGAGCAGTTTCCGTAATTTGCGTCGGAATTTCCCGGTACCCGTTGCGGCGGTCCGCAATCGTGACAGTCATATCCATTACGGCGCCATTATCGGTCGGCGCCATATTAATGATAGACGTCGGCGTCGCGCTTCCGTTACCCTGCGCGTTATAGACGTCGAGGCGGGCGACCGGGTGGGCAGCGACGTCGTATTCCTGTATTTTTATTTTCAGGGTCACCACACCCGGATTGGGCTCCCTGAAATAATCGTTTTTCTCAAACGGACGAAACCAGGCGCGCGGGAAGGTTTTGGTCAGGTAGTCCTGTACGACGCGTTCGAGTTGAACGTTCGGATTTTTTTCGGGGCGCAAGTCGAAGATAATCAGGTTGATCTTTGTACCGCTTAAAAAATTGTCGCGCGGCGTGACGACAGTTAAAACGTTGGACGCGGGGCGGGCGCATCCTGCTCCAAAAAGGCAGACTGCCAGGGCATAAAGAAAATAGCGCATAAGGAATATTTAAAGACGGAGATTGGGAAAATCTTTCAAATTATGGTTCAGTACAAAATAAATTGGCGCTCCGTTCCTTATAAAACGGTTTTAACGGGAATTTAAGATAACCGCCGCCCTATATTTTTCATATTTTCGTCCATGATTTCCTTTAAAAAAGCGGCAACCCTTCGCGGGCATGAAGGAGCGGTCTACGGGCTTGCGCCCGGCAGTACGGTCAACGAATTATTCTCCGCCGGCGGCGACGGCTGGATCGTTCGCTGGGATCTGGAAGCGCCCGAACTGGGAAAACTAATCGCTAAAATACCCGTCGGCGTTTTTTCCCTGCTCTATGTTCCGGAAGCGGAACTAATCCTGGCGGGCGATCAGAACGGCGGCGTCCATTGGATATTTTTGGGAGAAACCGTCCGCGTAAAAGGCGTTGCGCATCATCAAAAAGGCGTGTTCGGAATAAAAAAGATCGGCGCGTTCATTTTTACCATTGGCGGGGACGGCGTCCTCGCCAAATGGTCGATCGCGGAACAACGCCCGCTGGAAAGTTTACGCCTGAGCGCTAAAAGCCTTCGGTCAGTAGATTTTGAGCCGGAAAGCGGACATATCGCCGTCGGCGCCAGCGACGGCTTCATTTACCTGCTCGACGTCCGGCTGAACCTGATCGGTAAACGGGAAGCCGCGCATGTCCATTCTGTTTTTGCCCTTCGGTACGCGCCGCATTATCGCCGGTTATGGAGCGGCGGGAGGGACGCAATGTTAAAAATCTGGGATTGTGAAGGCGCCCGGCTCGAACTGGTCTCAGAGCGACCCGCTCATCTTTATACAGTTAACGACCTGGCTGTCGATCCCGGCGGGCGCTGGATGGCGAGCGGTAGCCGCGACCGGACGATCAAAATTTGGGATTTAGAATCAGGCGAACTCTTGAAAGTGATAAATGCCGCCCGCGACGGCGGCCACCTTAATTCGGTTAATCGTCTCTACTGGTCTTCGTATAATGATTATTTGATTTCCGCTAGCGACGACCGCACACTCTCAGCCTGGAGCCCCGTTATATCTTAGCTAAAATTTTTCCGTCTCTTCCTCCAAACGGTCAATTATATTAAGCGGTGAAGAGCGGTGAAATAATTCATCATTCATCATTATTTAATATGCCCACTTAACGTAAACGGCGCCCCAGGTAAAGCCCCCGCCAAAGGCGGTCAGGAGCAGCCGGTCGCCTTTATGGAGCTGACTTTCGTAATCCCAAAGGCAAAGCGGAATGGTCGCCGCCGTCGTATTTCCGTATTTATGGATATTAACCATGATTTTTTCCATCGGCGCGCCTGAAAATTCAGAAACAGCCTGGATGATGCGTTTGTTGGCCTGATGCGGAACGATCCATTGGACGTCGTCGATGGTCAGCGTGTTGCGATGCATGACTTCCTCCATGGCGGACGACATTCCTTTGACCGCATACTTAAATACTGTTTTTCCGTCCTGCCAAAGCCGGTGCATATTTGCGTCCAGCGTAGCATGGGTGGTGGGGTGCAAAGAACCGCCGCCGAGCATGTGCAAAAATACTTTGCCGGAACCGTCGCCTTTCAAAACGGCGTCGACGACTCCGTTCCCTGTTTCGTCGGGTTCGAGCATGACCGCGCCACAGCCGTCGCCAAAAATAATACAGGTGGCGCGGTCCGTATAATCGACAATAGAAGACATAACGTCGACGCCAACAACGACCACTTTATTATACCTGCCGGATTCTATAAACTGCGCGCCCGTTTGTAAGGCGAACAAAAAACCGGAACAGGCGGCGGATAGATCGAACCCAAAAGCGTTTTTCGCGCCGATCTTATCGCAGGTAATGTTGGCGGTGTCCGGGAAACGCATATCGGGCGTGACGGTCGCGCAGATCATTAGATCAATCTCTTCCGCCCCCGTTTTCGTTTTGGCCAATAATTCACGGACCGCTTCGGCGGCCATATCCGACGCCGCCCAGCCGGGCGTTTTCAAAATTCTTCTTTCCTTAATACCTGTCCGGGAAGTGATCCATTCGTCGTTGGTATCCACCATTTTCTCCAACTCGGCGTTGGTCAAAATATATTCGGGGACGTATCCGCCCACTCCTGTTATTGCCGCTAAACGTTTCCGCTCCATGCTTCCTGATCGCTTTTGAATATAATAAATGTCGTCCTTTTAATTGATCGCTTTCGGCGGTCGCTTGCTGTTCCGGCAAAATTAACGCTTAATCCGGTTATCTGAACAAATCGCTAAAAAATAAACCAGCCGCAGATAAAAAGTGGATAACAGGCTGGACGATCAATAAAACGCTCGTATTAAGCCGCTATATGCACGATTCATAACTCGCCATTCATAATTTATAATTATTTAAATATCTGGTATCAAATTTGATATTTTTATAACGCCTGCCTGGTCGGGCGCTAATTAATAATCCCGTTACTACCTCAACATGTTGAAACAATTTGCTTTGCCGGCGCTGGTCCTCGCCGTTATGTTCCGAACCGCCGCCGCAAAAGCGGGCGACGTCGTTTTCCTCGACGACCTCAGAGCCGCCAAAGAACAAGCCGCCCGAGACGGAAAATTAATTTTAGTAGATTTTATGGCAAGCTGGTGCACGAATTGTAAAATGATGGAAGAATACACTTTCTCAAACGACCAGGTCGCCGGCTTGCTCCAGCGAAATTATCTCGTCGTAAAGGTCAATATTGACAATTTTGACGGTTTCGATCTAAAACAACAATATAAAGTGCATACGCTGCCCACCCTCCTTTTCTTGGATTCAAAAGGCCGGTTATTAGAAAAACGCGAAGAATCAATGGTCCCTTCCAAAATGATCGAACGCCTGGAAGCACATAACCAGTCTAAAAATAAAATAGCCGCAGGCCCGCTCCTGGCGTCCGCAGAGACCACGCAACCAACGCCCCGGGCCGGATTAACTTTAACCCCCGCAGCGGCTGCAAATCCGGCGCCCGCTAAAATGATTCCCGTCGCTTACGTGCGAACGGTCAAACCGCCCGCTCAATATATGTCTAACAGACCGACGCCTTCCGCCGTCAGACGAGACCGGACTTCGCCGGATATCAGCGGAGGCCTTCCCATCGGATCGGAAGCCCGGGCCAGCGCGACGCCGGCGTCGGGTTTTACTATCCAGGTGGGTTCTTTTGCAGAAAAGACAATGATGAGCGATTTTGTAGACCGTATTCGCCGGGCCACTAGCCAAAAAGTCTTTGCTTTTGTGGCCCGCGACGCCCGCAGCGCGCTTAGTTACAAATTGCTCGTCGGCTCTTTTGATTCCCGGCAGGCCGCCGCGCAGTATAGTCGTTCGCTAACCGCTAAAGGAATTTCCTGTTTTGTACGCGATTTTGCTTCGCTGCATACAAAATCTTAAACCGGAACGCCGTTTCTTCCGTAATTGGTTAACTAGATCATTCTTCGGTTACATTGCTAAAGAATAATACGCTGAAATCAAAGCCGCGCTTTACTTTTTCAATTAAAACGCTTTTATTTGCAGCCGGAGTTCTGCTTCCTGTAAAACCATTTTCTTAACTTAAAACTAATTCGTATGCGTAAAATTTTATTAAGTCTGACTGCAGTTTTGTTTTCCATTTTCGCTTTGCCTTCGACTTCTCATGCGGTTGCGCTGGTCAAAGGGGGTACAGCCGCAATTGTTCATGCACCGTCTACTACGGCGGCTGTAAAAGGGACGCGCGCCTTTAAGCGCCCGTCTAAATTTAAAATGTGGATTGCTAAGACCATGATCAAAGCGACCAGCGGCGACAGCAATCAGATCATCGCCGTTTTGCTGGCGTTTTTCCTGGGCGGTATCGGCCTTCACCGCGTTTATTTGGGTTCCAGACCCATCATGATTCTTTGGTATATTATTTCCTTCTTCGGCATATTTGGCATTTTGCCTTTGATTGACTTTATCCGGTTAATTATCCAAGGCACCTCGCACTATGTGGATAACAATGATTTCCTGGCGGCGTTCGAATAAATAAACTATCCTTTTGGATTTAGATTTATTTTATTATAGGTAGAAAAGCGGCGGCAAATTACTTTGCCGCCGCTTTATTTTATCTTTCCAGTAATGATTGGGGGCAGATTAGTTTAAAAGTCTGTAAATTCTTCCTTCTCCGCCCTGTAATTCCCAAACTGCATAGCCGGTCGGCGTTTCGGTTAATTTGTTTAGCGCCACGTCGTTCTTCTCGGTATGAGTCGAAAAATCCAGCGCATATTGCTTTCCAGTCAATTCGCCGGCTGGAAATTCGTACCGTTCGACCGGCATTTCCGTATTTAATCGCGCAACAAACAAAAACTCGTCCGAATCCGCCAGCATCCAGATGATGATTTTATCCTCTAGCGCCGACTCTGGTGAAACGATCCACCTCGTCGCACGGCCCTGTATTTTCTGAATGATTTGGTCGGAATAGGCTTTAATGCGAACAAGGGTATGATATAAAGACCTGTTTTTACCCCAAACGTATGCCCCTTCCCGTTTTTTCGGCCCCTCGCTGAGGTAAAATACGTAGAGTTTGGTATAGTGTTCGTTAGGCGCGGCTTCCGGATGCGGGTCGCGCATTTCAAAACCCAGGGCCATATAGGAAGGCATATCGGTCAGGAATAACGCTATAAAGAAGCGGATCTCGTTGCCGGCCAGGTAATATTCGTCAAAGCGGGGATCGTCTTTATCGGCGGTCAGGATGGTAAAATTAGGCGCTACCTGACGGAGGCGAAGGATCTGATCGTACAGACTAAATTGCTCCATGAACCGGTCCGACCCGACAACCATAGACTGCAAGTCGCCGAGGGTGGAATCCGACTCCGATTTTTCCAGATGCTTTAGTTCGTCGCCGTAAGCCATAACGCCGGAAGGCGCTAAAAAAGTTTCCGCAAAAGAACCAAAGTAAGGCGCGCGCTGCCGGATGCGGCGCTTAATAAAACTCAGGAGATCGTAATATTCGTCTGGGTTATCAGGAGGCCCGTCCGGTCGCATCTGTACGTGAGCCATATCGCCGCGCATAAAATCAAACCCATAGTCGGCCTGAATTTCGGCATAATGACCGGCTACGTATTCCCAGTTTTCTTTCAATGGCCTGTCAAAATCGATCTCCCAGTCCGCGTTATCGTTTTTGTTGGCGTAGAGTTTATAGCGCGCCAGCGGACCGAAGACGCGCGAGAACTTTTGCGGCCGCGTAATCTTAAAGTCGCGCCAGACGCGGCCTTTTTCGTCGACGTTTTTAGCGCCCTCGCTGCCGTCCACTTCCAAACCGCGGTAGGGCGGCCCCATAGTTGCGGGGACCGTTTCATATTGATAATGATAGAGTAACTCGATTAGTTCTTCGCGTCGCCGTCGGCGTCCTGTATAATCTGTTGGGTCGCCAAAAAGCAGACGCATCCGGTAGCCTTCAGGGAAGTTCTTAGAGAAAAACTGCGCTGCGGTATCAGGCGTAAACTGGTAATGACGCTGGCGTACAAACCGGAAGATCAATTCTTGCACTTCTTCGTGGAGACGGTCGGTATGTTTCACGATCTGAGCGTCGATGCGTTGCAACCATTCAAAACATTGGGGATTAGCCAGCGCCTGCTCCGAAAACCGGTCGGTATGTGGGATGACGTCCATGCCGACAG
>JBBRMZ010000083.1:0-19024 GCA_038230555.1 Chitinophagales bacterium | reverse complement strand
GGCGAATACGGCGAAGAATGGCACAAAGCGGGAACCAAAGAACGCAAACAAAACGTGTTCGACGACTTCATCGCCGCTGCTGAATACCTGATCGCTTCTAAATATACGTCGAAAGAAAAGCTGGCCATCCAGGGCGGTTCCAACGGCGGGCTACTGATAGGCGCCTGTATGACGCAGCGGCCTGATCTGTTTAAAGTTTGTCTGCCGCAGGTGGGGGTGATGGATATGCTTCGGTATCAAAAATTTACCATCGGTCGGGCCTGGTCGAGCGACTACGGCTTGAGCGAAAACCCGGAAGATTTCAAATATTTGTACCAATATTCCCCCTTGCATAATATCCATAAAACCGCTTATCCGGCAACCATGATCACCACTGGCGATCACGACGACCGTGTCGTTCCGGCGCACTCTTTTAAATTTGCTGCCACCATGCAGGAAAATCAGCAGGGAAGCAATCCAATTTTGATCCGAATAGAGACCAGCGCGGGACATGGAGCCGGGAAGCCGACGTCCAAAGTAATTGAAGAAACGGCAGACCTACTTTCTTTTATGTTCTACAATATGGGTTTGCAAATAGACTCAGGGAAATAGTTATGAGTTATGAGTTCGGCCGTTTTTTAACGGGCCGCTTTTTGATTGACCTAGGCTTTCTCAGCATCGGCTTTTGGGATATTGTCGATATCCTGGTGGTCGGCTACCTGATTTACCAAGTCTATAAATTGTTGCGCGGCAGTATCGCCTTCAATATATTTATTGGAATGACGCTGCTGTATGTGCTCTGGTGGGTAGTTCGGGCGCTGAAAATGGATTTGCTGTCGCTGATCTTAGGGCAGTTTGTCAGCGTGGGGGTGATCGTGGTGGCCGTTATCTTTCAGCCCGAGATACGCCGCTTCCTGCTTTTTTTAGGGAAAAGCGCCTTCCATGGCCGGTTCCGTTTTTTGAACGCGTTGGGAGGTTCCGTCGATACGCGCGAGGAAAGAGGGACTGAAGTCGATCTCCTGCTTTCCACCCTTTTGGCGCTGAGCGATCATAAAACCGGCGCGTTAATCGTCGTCGCCAACAATTTAAACTTTAGCCAGTTTGATTATACGGGCGTCGTAGTGGACGCCCGACTGAGCAAGGAACTGTTGATGAGTATTTTTAATAAAGAAAGCCCCCTCCACGACGGCGCCGTTATTATAGTTGATTATAAAATACATACCGCCAGTTGCGTATTGCCGGTTTCAGACGACCCGAACCTGCCGCAATCTGCGGGGCTTCGCCACCGGGCGGCGGTCGGCGTTACGGAAATTGCCAATATATTTGCTTTTGTCGTCTCTGAAGAAACGGGGAAAATATCTTTTGCTTACCAGGGGCGCCTGCATTATGATATTGAAGAAGCAGAAGCGCAGGAGTTTTTGAACAAATATTATTAAATAATGCTATGATTCAATGAATGGGTTTGAATTAAAGATTTTACAGAAACGGAATAAGGAGTTAAAGCTTAATCCGTGGTCATCGCAATCCTGAATCCAATGATGTAAGCGCTAAAATCAGGAGCGCTTGAAAATCGGGCATACACGCAACATTCTTCAGCCCGGCTGCGCCAAGTGTTTTTCCATTTTTGACTGCACGGTTTATTTCTTTTGGGGAAAGCGCTGAAATCAAAAATACCAACAAAAAAACTAAATGAATAGGATTCATATTATACTTTTATAAACTAAGGCTGCGGGTGGAATTTTAAGCAGCCAAATTGATGCATTTTGACGTCATTAATTAATAGAGTTTATGACAGTTTAGAGTTTAGCGTTGAAAATCAACTAATTGCGATAGCGGATTTTGTACCTGTATTTCAATTGACATAAACTCTAATGTTTATCTTAAAAATAATGTAGCATTAAACTTTATATCGGTAGATTCGCACGTCTTATATCGTTAAGCGACATTTAAAATTAGGAAACATAATCCTAAGTTTTCATGCAAAGGATGAATTTACAGTAAAATCTATTTTTACAATAAATAATATAGTATGCAATCATTAAAACCTTACCTCGACGAAAACCGTCAACGTTTCTTAGACGAACTTTTTGAAGGGCTCCGCATTCCTTCCGTGTCCGCCGATCAAAAATATAAACCGGACGTGCTTCGCATGGCTGAATTTATTAAAGAAAAATTAGTCGCTGCCGGCGTCGACAAAGCGGAAACCTGCGAAACGCCGGGTAATCCGATTATTTATGCAGAGAAAATAGTCGATTCAAAGGCGCCAACCGTCCTGGTGTACGGACATTACGACGTGCAGCCGGCCGACCCAATCAATTTATGGTCTTCCCCGCCTTTTGAGCCGGTAGTCAAAACCACTGGCCTGCATCCCGAAGGCGCTATCTTTGCCCGAGGCAGTTGCGACGATAAGGGGCAGGTATTCATGCACATAAAAGCGTTCGAAGCCATGGTCAAAAACGACGCGCTGACCTGCAACGTCAAGTTTATGATCGAAGGCGAGGAAGAAATCGGATCTGCCCATTTGGGGGATTTTTGCCGCGCCAATAAAGAAAAATTAGCCGCCGACGTGGTATTGATTTCCGATACTTCTATTCTGGCCAACGACGTTCCGTCGATCACCGTCGGATTGCGCGGCCTCGCTTACCTCGAAGTGGAAGTTACCGGCCCGAACCGCGATTTACACTCCGGCGTGTACGGCGGCGGCGTTGCCAACCCCATTCACGTGCTTTGCGATATGATCGCTTCCCTGCACAATAAAAAAGGGGAGATCACGGTCAAAGGTTTTTACGACGATGTGGAGGACGTTAGTAAAAAAGAGCGCAAAGAAATGAATAAAGCGCCTTTCGATCAAGCCGCCTATAAAGCCGATCTCGGTATCGACAAGATTTATGGCGAAAAAGGATATACGACGCGCGAACGCACTACTATCCGGCCTACGTTGGAAGTCAACGGAATTTGGGGCGGTTACACGGAAGAAGGCGCAAAAACAGTCCTCCCCTCCAAAGCGCACGCCAAGATCAGTATGCGTCTCGTCCCCAACCAAAAATCGGATAAAATAGCCGAACTTTTTACAGCTCTTTTTCTCGACATTGCTCCGCCAACGGTGAAAGTTAAAGTAACCAAACTCCACGGAGGCGAGGCTGCCGTCACTCCGACCGACACCATAGAATACCAGGCCGCACGGCAGGCCATGGAAACGACCTTTGGAAAAACGCCAATCCCCACGCGCGAGGGGGGAAGCATACCGATCGTCGCTTTATTTGAAGAGGTCCTAAATGTAAAAAGTATCCTGATGGGTTTCGGTCTGGACAGCGACGCCATTCACTCCCCCAACGAGCATTACGGGCTTTTTAATTTTTATAAAGGAATCGAAACCATCCCTTATTTTTACCAGTACTACGCGGAGTTAAAAAAATAAAGGCATACTAAACAAAACAGCTTACTGTTTTTGCATAGTTATAATACCCAGTCCGCGGGATTTTACCTGGCCCGAACCCTGTATAACCGTATCGAGCGCAATGACGCTGGTCATCGTTAGCACATTACCGCTGATGCTGTATTTACCCCCGTTTGGCATAATGGGGGTAGAACTGCCGGGAAAACCGAGGACGCCTCCGGTTATAAATAGAGAATCGGAGCCGACGACTTTGTAAGCGCCCAACGCATTATAAGGACCAACATTAAAAGCGAAAGGGGCGTCATAATTCCCCACTAAAACGCCGTCCTGGTAGGTAGTCGCGTAAAACTTGCAGGTATCAGGAGAAGAATATGCTAAACCGGTTCCGGTTAAAGCGCTGCCGCTGGAAAAGGCTACTACGCCCGCATTTTTAACGGTGGTGTAGTAATTGTAACCTACGGTCGTGTAGGTCGACCCGTTATCGGTAATTTTGGAAGTTGTGCTTTCAGCTACTTTTACGCTAATTAATTTCCAGCTACCCGTCAAATCGCCGCCCGTTGTAACGGCGGCGTCTTTTTTGCAGGCGCCAAAAGCCAAAAGGGCGAGTGCTGTAAAACAAAGCATAAAATTTCTGAAGTTCATGAGAATTTGTAGTTTTAACATGTTTATTTCTGAAATGCGAACGCGTTAAACGCGCTGAAAATCCATTTCATACGACAAAGAAAGGCCTGTTTATCCAATATTGCAAGTTTGCGGACTAAAAAACCAAGACTTTAGGTATATAAAATATTAAATACTATTTTATATACCTAAAATATTTTTACAAAAACTACTACAAAAAACCGTAATTTTGTCATAAATACATTCAAATGAACGTTGCCGCCGTTTCCGAAAAAATAATAAAAGCGCCTAAAACTTATACGCTCGACGAGTATTTGGCTCGGGAGGAGCGCGCCGTACATAAACATAAATTTTATAACGGCCAAATTATCCGTATACCTGGAAGTAAATTTAATCATAACGAGATAGCTGCTAATGTAATTACAGCGCTTAATATTGCGGTCAGACCGTTACCGAAAAAATATCGCGTAATTACCAGCGACCAAAAAATATATATAAAGGCGGAAAATAAGGCAGTATATCCGGACGCTTTAATAGTGTGCGAGAAACCGCAATATTGGGAAGACCGCGAAGATTTGGTTATTAACCCGTTGTTAATTGTGGAAGTCGCTTCCCGAAGTACTCGAAAATATGATCGCGGAGAAAAATTTATGCTGTATTGCGCTTTACCCTCTTTCAAAGAATATGTCCTGATTGAACAGGAATCCGCTCATGTGGAAGCATGGTTTCGCGAGCGCGAAACAACTTGGGATATTTTAACGGAAAAAGTTATGCAGGGCAAAATAAATCTCCGTTCTCTCGGCGTCGAAATTCCTTTGGAGGAAATTTATCGAAATATTGAATTTAAAATAAGTTCCAAATAAATTTTGATGAAACGCCCGGAAGGAAAACTATACTACTCCATCAGCGAAATATCCGAAATGTTCGCCGTCTCCAAATCCCTCCTTCGTTTTTGGGAAAACGAATTCGACATACTACGACCTGCCAAAAGCGCTTCCGGCGAGCGGCGGTTCACGAGGCAAAACATCGAGCAAATACGCCTGATTTACCACCTCGTCAAAGAACGCGGATTTACTTTGGACGGCGCTAAAAAAGAAATCGCCGCCAACAAAGAGCGCCTCGAAGTAAAAATTAAAGCCATCGAAACGCTGGAAAAATTAAAAGGATTCCTCTTGGAAATGAAAGATCAATTAAAATAGAAACGCCGCGAACGATTATTATTCGTCTGCGGCGTTTTTATTTTAATATTTTTCGTTAATGAGACGGCAGGTTAATGAAAGAAATCCTTAAACCGGTCAAAAAATCCCCGGTCGTCCTTTCCGGGCTGCGGGTTCATATTGGGCATGTGACGTAATTTCTCCAATAAAACTTTTTCCTCGTCATTCAGTTTCTTAGGCGTCCATACGTTAACGTGCACCAGTTGGTCGCCGACTCCGTAGCTTTGAATGGAAGGCAGCCCTTTACCTTGGAGCCGGAATATTTTACCGGATTGCGTGCCCGGCGGAATGGTGATTTTCACTTTGCCGTCGAGGGTAGGCGCTTCTGTTTTGCAGCCGACGGCCGCGTCGACAAAATTAATGTAGAGTTCATACATGACGTTCATGTTGTCGCGCTGTAGAAACTCGTGCGGAGTTTCTTCGATCGTGATCAGCAGATCGCCCGCAGGACCGCCTTTCGCGCCCGCGTTTCCTTTACCCGACATAGAAAGCTGAATACCTTCAGAAACGCCGGCTGGAATTTGAATTTCGATCATTTCCTCGCCGTACATCGTCCCTTCCCCTTTGCAATTCGGGCAGTTGGCCGTCACCGTAGTTCCAGTCCCCTTACAGGTCGGGCAGGTAGCGGTAGTCTGCATTTGCCCTAAAAAAGTGCTTTGCATTTTACGGACGTACCCCGATCCTTTACAGGTCGGGCAGGTAGCGACCGCATTCTTATCTTTTGCCCCGCTTCCGTGACAAACGTCGCAGGCAACCTGCTTTTTTACTTTGATTTTTTTAGTAACTCCGGTGGCAATTTCTTCCAGCGTAAGTTTTACTTTAATTCTCAAATTCGTGCCGCGCTGACCTTGTCCCCGGGCGCGTTGACCCGATGCGTTCCCAAAAAATGCCCCAAAAGGGCTATCGTCTTCCTCGCCAAAAGCAGTGCGGAATTGAGAAAATATATCTTCCGCGCTAAAACCGCCGCCTCCGCCGTATGAAGCGTTGCCATCCACGCCGGCGTGACCATGACGGTTATAGCGGGCTCGTTTGTCGGGGTTGCTCAATACCTCGTAAGCCTCCGACGCCTCTTTAAATTTATCTTCCGCTTTTTTATCCCCGGTATTTCGATCGGGATGATATTGCATAGCTAACTTGCGGTACGATTTTTTTATAATGTCGTCGTCGGCGTCTTTAGGGACGCCTAAAATGTCGTAATAATCTCTTTTAGAAGCCATTAAAAATAATAATTAGTGATGAATGATGAATGATAAATTCACGATTCATTTATTGACGTCAAAAAAAATTTCCTGTTGCCGTATCAGGTAGTCGGGAATTTTATGCAGAAGCGGCGCTGGCTTTTATTTGCCAACCACTACTTTCGCGTGCCGGATTAGTTTGTCGTTCAGGAAATATCCTTTCTCGGCTACTTCTATAATTTTCCCTTTTTTAGCGTCATCCACAGGGAATTCCTGGATAGCCTCATGCAGTTCGGGATTGAAAGATTCGCCCATACTTTGCATTTCTTCCAGCCCGCGCTGACGCAGGATATTCTGAAATTTCTGGTATAAAAGCGTCACGCCTTCGGAAAAGGTTTCATTTTTATTGGCCCTGTCAAAATCGTCCATAACGGGCAACAAGGCTGCCAAAGCGTCGCGCGATGCCGTCGACAGATAATCCATTTTCTCGCGAACGCTGCGTTTTTTATAATTCTCGAAGTCCGCCAGCAGACGCATATATTTATCTTTCAGGTCGGATACCTGAGTTTGGAGGGCGGTCAATTCTTTTTGATCCGCTTCGCTACCTAAATATTCAGTTGCATCAGCGCTTTCTGTTTGCGGTTGGGCAGGATCTTGCAAGAGATCTTCGTTCTCTAATAAATCTTTAGTATTATTTTCCATTGTTCGTTTATTTTTTTTCCTTCTGAATAGCATTAGGGACAGGGAATAATTTCAAAGCTAAGCAGGAATAATTTTTTAAAAAAGTAAAGGCTGGTAAAATATACGCAATCCTTATGGGGTATACTTATCAATTTCATTGCCATTCATGGGAATATGACAAATTGACAGCGATTGCAAGAACTCGCCAGGAACTTCACGCGGATCAGCAAAAATCAAAGTGAAACAAAAAAGGCCTCAAAACTTTGACAATGAATTATAGAAGTTTCATCATCCATCATTTATAATTAATCCTATTTTACCGGTTCATCGTATTAATGAACTCTTCGTTGCTCGAGGTATGCAGCATGTTTTTCAATAAAAAGTCCATCGCTTCATCTGTTTTCATATCTGCCAGGTGATTCCTCAGGATGATCATTTTCTGGATAGTATCACGATCAAGCAAAAGGTCATCCCTGCGGGTGCTTGAACTTTTCAGGTCGATAGCGGGATAAATACGTTTATTAGAAAGCGCCCGGTCGAGCTGAAGTTCCATATTGCCGGTTCCTTTGAATTCCTCAAAAATGACGCTGTCCATTTTAGAACCCGTATCGATCAGGGCGGTGGCAAGAATAGTCAACGAACCGCCGTGTTCTATTTTACGGGCAGCTCCGAAAAATTTCTTAGGTTTTTGGAGGGCATTGGCTTCCACCCCGCCGGAAAGAACTTTCCCGCTTGCAGGAGCAACGGTATTATAAGCGCGCGCGAGGCGCGTAATAGAATCCAATAAAATACAGACGTCGTGACCGCTCTCGACCATTCTTTTTGCTTTTTCCAGCACAATATTGGCTACGCGGACGTGATTTTCAGCAGCCTCGTCGAAAGTAGAAGCGACTACTTCAGCGCGAACGCTCCGGCGCATATCCGTTACCTCTTCCGGACGCTCGTCGACCAGCAAAACGATCAAATAACATTCCGGGTGGTTTTTAGCGATCGCATTGGCAATGTCTTTTAGTAAAAAGGTTTTACCTGTTTTTGGCTGCGCCACGATCAGCCCCCGCTGACCTTTACCGATGGGGGTGAACAGATCAATGATACGGGTTCCAAAATCCCTGCCCGTAGGCGAGGTGGAAAGGTTGAATTTCTCGGTTGGAAATAAAGGAGTCAGGAAGTCGAAAGGAACCCGTTCGCGGACGTCTTTCGGCTCCATTCCATTGATCCTCGAAACTTTTAATAAGGCAAAATATTTTTCCCCTTCTTTAGGAGGCCGGATAGCGCCGCGCACGGTATCGCCTGTTTTCAACCCAAATAGTTTAATCTGCGACGGCGATACGTAAATATCGTCCGGCGAAGTCAGGTAATTATAGTCGGCGGAACGCAAAAAACCGTAGCCGTCCTGCATCATTTCCAATACTCCTTCTCCCTCAATTATACCGTCCAGGTCAATGTTATAACGGGCGGGCGGCTCTTGGAAATTTTGCCGGTAATCATCTCTTTTGTCGCGGTAATCTCTTCTCGACGGAGGCGAAGGACTAAAATCGTCGATCAGGGCGGGATTGATAAATTCAGGATCATCGTCGTCTTCCGGAACGCCCGGGCTTTCAGCTATATGATTGGCGTCCGAAGTTTCTTGTTGCGCAACCATTGGAAAGGGATTGTTGATTTCTTCCTGGCGGTCGTCGTCCTCATCCTGGTTAATATAGTCAGGCGTATTTGTTAACTCTTCCGCTTTCTGATCTATGACGACGGAGGGGATGTAATTTTTTGGACGGGGAGAAAAAAGCGGTCGTTGTTTAGTTGGCGCTTCTTCATTTTCTATTTTTTTACGCGGTCTTTTTTCAATTCGCGGTTCTGCGGCGGGTTTAAGACCCGGCTTAACCCGCCTGTCGTAAGCGGTGTTATCGTCGGCGAGTAATTCGTTAGCGGATGATGTATTTTGGCGTTCTGAAGAAACAGCTTGAGCGTCTAAAATCTGGTATATCAAATCCTGTTTGGATAGTTTCTTAAAATTATCGACCTGAAGGCGTTCAGCCGCTTCTCTTAACTCAGGAACGAGCATGTCGTTGAGCTGCAAAATATCGTACATAAAGATTGGAAATTAAAAATAAAAATAAAAATTGATTTATAGAGAAATAGCTATATAGACTCGTTCAAATCTTCCAGGGAGACGTTTTGAACAGACGGAACAAACCGATTAAACACAATAAATATGAAGGATATTATCAATAAAAAGGAGTTGAAACTAGAAATATTCGGTTGGACTTATAAAATCCCGACATTTATGGAATCTGTAAGGATTGAAGCACAGCGACGCAAAAATCATTAAATGAGCGGTAAATCAGGATAATGAAGCCTTGTTGAGTAGCCGAAAAAAGACCGGAAAGCGTAGGGCTTATATTTCAGAAGGACCTGGATTCAAAACAAAAGTACGCTTGTGTAACGTAACATTTTATTATTTGTTCTGTTATCCGCGACTATTAATTAAATGATATTGCAAATATACGCTCTATTTTCAAAAAGTAAAATTTTTTTTAAAATTACGCCTTATTTTTATTAATCCTGAAAAATATATAAAATGTTAGTACAATTCTAATTGTACTAACATTTTAACTTTTAGCTAAATCTACCTGGTTTTCGGAAGAAGTTAATCCTTCATAACACTATTTTTAGTAATCTAAGCTATGGAACTATAAATTTTACCAGGTAAACGTCCTGAAGCGAATTAGCTCGCATTGACGTCAGTATAAATTGTTTTGTTAACATCGAGACGTGAAATCTTTCCATCCGTTTTAAATATAAAATTTTATATCCTTTTTCTGCTAGGTTTTTCAAGCCTTCCCGGTCTGTGTAGGTCCAATTATCGCCGGTCTTTAAATTTTTTATAACGTCGTCAAGTCTCTTATATATCGGAAATACGTAACCCGCGTTAAAACAAAGGGCGTAAAAATCCAACTCCTTATTACCTCCATGCATTGTGCTGGTAATGAATAAACGGTTTAACGGAAACTTTGGATCTTTCCGGATCATGACCCCGAGCAGCGCGTCTGCCTGATAGGCATATATTTTAGGAAACAGACTCACATTTAACAATAGCGCTATAGCAAACATTGACGTAAAGGAACCTGCAAACAGCGCGTAGGTTTTATCTTCCTGATTGTACCGGTTGCGGAAAATATTAGAAATAAAAAAAACCACAAGCGAAAAAGAGAAAACAAAAAAGACGATCGTCGTCGGACTAAAATCAGGGAAACATTTTACCAAAAGAAAAGTTATAGAAAGAAAAGCGCAAATACAAATCGCTCCCTGCACTACAGCCAGCGCCTGTACAGAAAAAAAAGGTTTAATTAGTCGGGATAAATAATCAAAATATACGCCCGTAATAACGGCGGCTAAGGGGAAAACGACAAATGTATAATGCGGTAATTGATAATGGGAAGTAGATAAAGCGATAAAAGTTAAAAAAAAGCCGCTTAGAGCGATATTTTCATTCATTTTAAAATTCGCAACGGGCGGATCGTTGATTGCGTTTAATTTTTCGTCAATAGATACGGTCGCGTTTGTTTTTTTTAACAGTCGAAATTGCGCTATTAACGATACAATTTTTCTCCCGGACAGAGCCATTAAAGCAAAAACAAACGGAAAAACCCAGGGCTGGAAACTCCATAAAAAATTGGTCGCCTGGAAAGTGAGCGGGGCGTGATTGTTCCATTCATTTTGTCCCGTAATGCGCCCGAAACTTTGCAGCCAAAAATAAAAGTACAATCCCCGACCGCCATACTGTTGATAGAGGCCAATGCACATAGGCATCAGAAGAACGCCTATGATAACGATTGCGAATAACCAGGCGGGTTTGAAAAATAGCCGGTATGTTCTTGAGCTAATAAACTGACCGCTAAACGCCAGGATGGGAACAATTAAACCAATCGGACCTTTGGCAAGCATGGACAGACCTATACCTACGCTTCCGCCAATTAAATATTTTATATGACCGGCTTTTAAGTAGGCGGATAGCTGCCAGATCGAAAATATGACAAAAGTAGTCAGCAAATTATCTGTCCGGACGTCGCGGTTCATGGCGTCCAAAGCAAAAGTCGAAACCCAGATCAGCGCTGAAAAATAGGCCGCTCTTCGATTGTAAAAAATGGAGACAAACCGCCAGAGCGAATAAACGCCAAAAAAAGAAAGAAGAATAGGGGCTAACCTGTATACAAACGAAGAAACGCCGAACAGTTTAAATATTAAAGCAGAAACCCAAAATAGCAAAGGAGGCTTGTCCAAATAATCATGCCCCAATTCATAGACTTTTAACCAATTGGAACTCAAGGCCATTTCTCTTGAAATTTCAGCGTATTGCGCCTCGTCAATATTCAGAACGTCCAAACCGGCGCCGCTAAAAAAAACAAAAGCAAACGCTAAAAATGGCGCAACCAATATAATGAAGAAAAAATTGCGGTTCTTGATACTCGCTAACCGTTCGAAAATCATATCTTATCTTAATACCGGGAAATTAAATTATTTCCGTCGAATTTAAAAGCCTGCAAACATAAGGAATTGTCCATGAAAACAATGCGCCCTGGACTAAATCGATGTCTAAAGACGTTTGTGTAGTATAAACAAATACTATTTGAATTTTTAGCGTTGAAATCCATTATTCATGCGAATAATGGGTTGAAAAAGTGTAAAAAGGGACCCGGGACGATAGACCCGAAAACCGAAAGCGAATACAACAGGCGCGCAGCTCCTTTTATCCCGAAAATCCCGGCCCCGACGTCCCCCTTTATCCTTATACCCGTCAATCCCCCGAGTCGCCTGTAAGCCGTATATAAGCCGTACATAAGCCGTGTATGTTGCACATACGAAGCAGGTCTGACCCGGGTCTCGGACAGCAGTCAATTTAAGGAGAGGTCAAACTAAAAGGGTCTTAAAAAACGGCTTATTCAAAATGGCTTATAGTTGGATTTCCAAAAAGGCAAACCAGCGTTTATACGCTTTTGCCGGTTTTAACCTATTATTCGCATTATTCAATTTTTAACCTTTGAATTATTCAGCGCATATAATTAAATCACTTAATAAAGAGGATAATTGCATAGTAAATCGGTTAGAAAAAGCATATTATTTCATGTAATATAAGTCTAATTGAGTTCTCTGTACTTGTACAATTGAAAATATCTGCTATTTTTGTTCCTGAAGCCCGAACGCTTACGGGTCTATTCTCCTACCGGTCTATTATTCCCTTCCTTTTTTATGACGCCTTCGCTTGCACGACTGGTTGATCCGTAAAGCGTTTTCCGGAATTTTGCTTAAAGCAAAATATTGGAATAGCCTTATTTACTATATCAATAAACTGTTAAAAACCGGCGGCGGTTAAAACGTCTATTAAAATTAAACTTTTTTATTATAAATAAATTTACTATGCTATTAAACAACTACACGCAACATCGTTTTACCTGGGCGCTTGCCTTTGTATTTTTAAGCGCATGTTCGGTATTTTTGCCTTCCTTACAGGCGCAGACAAGTTTTATCGGTCCGGCCAATGGAGACTGGTTTACAGTCGCCAATTGGAGCGCCGGGCTTCCCGCCCCAGGTAACGATGCAAACATTCCGGGCGTCGCTTCTCCGAGTATCGGCAGCCCGCTAACGGTGAACTTTAACATCACCAGTTTTGGATCCATAACTAATAATTCAACATTTACGGTAACTAGCGGAACCGTCGTAAGCGGCGGAATTTTTATTAATACGGGAACGGTGGGCGTCAACGCTGGTCAGACATTTAAAAGTTCAGGCGCGCTGACAAATTCGGGCGCTATCTCCAATAATGGAACTTTTACCGCCAACGCGCCAGTGACCAACGCGGCCGCTGCAACTATTACAAATAACGCTTCCTTTACTTTGCTGGCCAACCTGTCCAACTCCGGATCGGTCGTTAACTCGGGCGGAATTTTTGACTGCACACAAACCATTACCAACAGCGGCGCTTTCGATAACCAGTCCGGCGCGACCCTGAAACTCGAAAACGGTAGCGGGTTTACCAATAGCACCACCTTTACCTTTACTAATGAAGGCACGGTCACCAGCAGCGCCACTTTTACCAACAACGGCGCCATTGTCAACACCGGTACTTTCCAAAATCTATTCGTTTTAAACAACGCCGGAACGTTAAATAACAACACTGTAGGACAATTTCAAAACACCAGCACGGTTAACAATTCCGGAACTTTTAATAATAATACGGGCGGAATACTCGCCACTTCTTTCCGGTTTTTCAATACCGGAACGATCAACAATTACGCTATTCTGAACAACGGCGATACCATCGACAACCAGGCAGGCGGAACGTTTTGTAATCAGCCTGCCGGAACGCTCAATTCTTTATTCGGAAGTTTTATTCTCAATGAAGGCGCTTTTTTAAATAAGGCAGGCTCTACCCTGGTCAGTAACGGCGAAATTGATAATAATAGCGGTACTTTCAGTAACGACGGCGCTATCAACAGCGCGGACGGATCAAAAATCATCAACTCCGCCGCTTTTAACAATACCGGTAATGTGGTCAATATCAACACGCTGACCAACAACGCCACCGGTAGTATCACAAACAGCGGTAGTTTTGCTAATAACAGCGGGGGAATTTTAACTAACAAAGGGACGATCCTAAATAATAAGACGGGAACCATTTCCAATTATTTTAACATTGTCAACCAGGCCGGCGCTACGGCAACCAACAATGGAAGTTTTATTAACGTCGTCCGGTACGATAATTTTGGAACCACCACGAACAATGGATATTTTAATGACGTCGGCGATTTTACCAACGAAGCCGGCTCGGCGCTGAATAACTCGGAGGTGTTTGAGCTGAACGGCGGAACTTTAGTCAACCGGGGAACTGTAACAAATACCAAAACATTCCTGGTAGACGTTTGCTCGGCGCTTTCCAACTATAGCTTGATCAATAATACGGGAGTATTTACTTCTGGCGGTATTATTTTTCAACGCGGGACGGTAACCGGAAACGCCATCGTTCAAAAAGGCGGATTCATTCAAACGTCCGCCACGTCAGACGCGCCTATATGTAGAACAGGACTTTCAGTAGGAAGCGACCAAAACGGCGCGGCAAAATTATATGCGCAGGCCGCTATTGTTGCAGGTATAGATACTTGTTTTAATTTTCAATACTTTGCAAACGGCGTTTCCGGCAGAACTATTTTTGATTGTACGAAAGTGGGTACTAACCAAAACGTCCACCTACTCTTAACCACCCGTACGGGCGATTCTTTAACTTGCAACACGATCGTCGCGGTGTTCGACGCAGTTCCGCCTGTTCTTTCAAGCTGCCCGCCCGACGTAACCGTTCTGACAGGTTCGGCGAGCGGCGCGGTCTATTCCTGGGGAACTTTAACGGCGCTGGATAACTGCGATCCAAATCCAACCCTTACTTCAACATTCGTCTCCGGTCAAAATTTTCCGCTGGGCGTAACCAAAGTGACGGTGACGGCTAAGGATAAATCCGCAAACACAAGCGTATGTTTGTTCAACGTCAGCGTGGTTCAAACGACTCCGGTCGGTGTTTGTACCGTCGGCAGTAAAACCCCGCCCACATTTTCTAACTGCCCGTCTAGCGTTACAGTAAATAGCGCGAGCGGCTCGCAGGCGGTGGATTGGATAGAACCAACCGTTTCTAGCGCCTGTTTACCCGTTGTCTTAACAAGAACCAACGCTCCCGGAACTATTTTTGGCTTCGGCCCGACCACAGTTACTTATACTGCGACCGACGCCAATAAAAATACAAGCGTCTGCTCGTTCACAATTACTGTTACAACGCCCGATCCCTGCGTAACGGATCAGACGCCCCCAGTTGTAAATAACTGTCCGACCAACGTTTTTCTTATCACTAATCCCATCATTAACGGAGCAGTGGGTATTTGGACTCCGCCTACCGCTTCGGATAACTGCGGCACTGCGTTCCTAACGGGCAATTTCGTCAGAGGTTCGATTTTCCCAACGGGTAAAACAACCGTTACTTATACGGCGACCGACGCCAAGGGGAATGCCTCGGTTTGCAATTTCAATGTGACGGTAGCCGCTACGGACCCCTGCCCTTCTCCGCAAAATCCAGTTTTCTCTAACTGCCCGGCCAGCTTTACCGTCAATACTTCCGGTAACAGCGCTGCGGTCAATTTTACGGCCCCGACCGCTACAGACGCATGCGGAGGAATTACTATTAACAGCAATTATAGCCCCGGAGCAATCTTACCGATCGGGCCGACCGTCATTACCTACGTTGCTTCGGACATAAAAGGAAATAAAAGTACCTGTAGTTTTACAGCCACAGTCGCTAATCCTTGTTTTATTGATTCTATCAAACCTATCATCAGCGGATGTCCGTCAAACGTGATTGTTTCTGCGGGCGCCGGGAATACCGGCGTCGCCACCTGGACGCCTCCAACGGTAACCGATAATTGTGGAACGCCTCAATTTTTGTCCAATTATACGCCGGGCGCGTCCTTTCCGGTTGGAACTACCAATGTTTTTTACAGAGCCACCGATGCGCGCGGAAACCAAGCGCTTTGCACTTTTACCGTGATGGTCATATCCAATATCTGCGCCAATGATAAAACGCCGCCCGTAATCGCTGGCTGCCCCGCGAATATCACCGCGACCGCCGCAGCCGGAGCGACCGGAGCGCCGGCCACCTGGACCGCGCCGACAGCGACCGACAACTGTAGCCTGCAAAGTTTGACTGCCTCTGCTCAACCCGGTTCGACTTTTAATATCGGAACGACTACTGTTACTTATACAGCTAAAGACGTCGCCGGTAATACCGCGACTTGTACTTTTAGCGTCACGGTCAGCGCCAACGCTTGCGCCAACGACAAAACGCCGCCCGTCATTGCAGGCTGCCCCGCGAATATTACTGCGACCGCCGCCGCCGGAGCGACCGGAGCAACGGCCACCTGGACCCCGCCAACAGCGACCGACAATTGCAGCTTGCAAAGTTTGACCGCCTCTGCTCAACCCGGTTCGACATTTAATATCGGAACGACAACCGTTGTTTATACGGCAAAAGACGCCGCCGGTAATACCGCGACTTGTACTTTTACCGTCACGGTCAACGCCAACGCTTGCTCCAATGATAAAACGCCGCCCGTCATCGCAGGCTGCCCCGCGAATATTACCGCAACCGCAACCGCCGGAGCGACAGGGGCTATGGTCATTTGGATCGCGCCAACAGCAACCGACAACTGTAGCCTGCAAAGTTTAACCGCTTCCGCTCAACCGGGCGCTATTTTCCCCATTGGAACTACCACCGTAACCTATACGGCTAAAGACGCCGCAGGGAATACCGCCATTTGCACTTTTACGGTAACAGTCAACGCCAACGCTTGCTCCAACGATAAAACGCCGCCAGTCATCACAGGGTGTCCGGCGAACATTTCCGTAACCGCCGCAGTCGGAGCGACCGGAGCAACTGCGTCATGGACCGCGCCAACGGCGACCGACAACTGTAGCCTGCAAAGTTTGTCTGCTTCCGCTCAACCGGGCGCAACTTTTAAAATTGGAGCAACAACCGTAATCTACACGGCAAAAGACGCCGCAGGGAATACCTCAACTTGTTCTTTCACGGTGACTGTCCTGGCAGGTCAGAGCGGCGGAAACTGCGGTCATGTAACTGCGATCTATCAAATTGTAGATACCAAAACCAGTTGCGGAACCGGGACGCCTTATACCATGTATATTAACGGAGTTTATTTTTCGTCCACCGGCGACGTTACTTTTACCCAGTACGATAACGGGGTTGCCGTAGTCAACGGGACGCTCGCCAGTTACGGTCAAAAGGTTAAAATTAATTTATATCTGACGGGCGGAACCTCCTCGGCGCCGTCCGGCAGTCCGAAACTTGAAATGTGCACGTCAAAAGCGGCTTCCAACTGGTTCTATTATCCAAACTGGAGCGGCGTAATTGATTTCGGCGGCGGCGTTCGTTTTCACCCAACGCGAAGAGGTCCTTCTTTTCAAACAGGATCAGGCGCCAACCTTCAGGAGGCTGTTTTAGGAGGCAGCGGCTGGTTCACAGGCGAAGTCGACGGCGACTTTAATTTTAATTTAGGCCCCCAATTGCCTTGTAATAAAATATGTCCTGCCGCCGCACCAACGGGAAATATCGTTCAGGAAACCTGGAACAATGTCCCCGGCTCCTGGTTATCCGACCTCGACAAGGTCGCTTCTTATCCAAACTCGCCGGACGCGCGCGCTACTTTATCGGAATTTAGAATGCCGCAAAACAATAACGTCAATACCGCCGACCGCGTACGGGGTTTTATCTATCCGCCCGTTACCGGAAACTATACGTTCTATGCTTATGGAGACGATAACACATTATTGTTCGTTAGCCCGGATAAGCAGCCTGCGGGAAAAATCCGCGTTTGCGCTGTGATCGGATGGACCAATGAATACGAAATCACAAAATATCCGACCCAGCAGTCGTTTCAAATGCAGTTGACCGCAGGGCAGCCGTATTATATTGAATTGCAGCATAAACAAGGCGGCGGCGGCAATAATTTTGGCGCCATGTGGTTAAAACCAGGAGATGGTCAGGCATCCGTGATCAACGGTAAATACTTATCATCTTATTCGGAATGCGGCGCTACAACACCTCCGGTATGCGCTACGCAGGGAGGTTTATACCACGAAATTTGGCAGAATCAGTATTCATGGGTTTCGCCGATTGTGATACCGTCCAATGTTAGCGATCAGCATAACATTATCAAAACTTTTGACGGGCCTTTAAATATTGGCGACAATTACGAGTCGAGGGCCAAAGGATATATTGTTCCTACGGTTTCCGGCGCTTACACCTTCAATGAAACGGGCGACGATTATGTTGAATTCTATCTAAGCCCGGATGAAAATCCCGTCAATAAGAAATTGATTGCTTTTCATTACGGGTGGACTAATGTTGGAGAGTATAATAAATACCCGACCCAAAATTCGTCCGTTGTTAATTTGCAGGCCGGCAAATATTATTATGTGGAATTGCGCCATAAAGAAGGAAGCGGAACTGATTTCTTTTCCGTTAACTGGACTTCGCCGGATAACCCTTCTTTACACACAATTCCAACGTCCTGCTTATTTTATCCGTGCAGTTCAAATATCGGAAACCTGGCTGTGAAGTCTCAACTGTTAACCCTGAACGCGTATAAAGATTTCCGCGCGGCTCATCTGGAATGGATTAACAATACGGGCGTTCATAATGATTATTTTGCCGTGGAACGCTTAAATAATGAAAACGGCTCTTTTGAAACAATCAGTAGTCAAAAAGGATATTTTCAGGAATCGGACGTAAGAACTTTCACCGCCGTCGATCAGGACCCGCAGAATGGCGACAACTTTTATCGCGTCAAATTGACTTTCCGCGACGGTTCGGTCAAATACTCCGAAACGCGTCAGGTCGGATTCGGCAACCTGAAAGAAGTAAGTGTTTTCCCGAACCCAACGGACGGTCAGATCAACATTGATTTGAAAGCGTTTGAAGGTAAAGAAATAGAAATATTTTTATATAATCAAATGGGCTTTGAAATTAAACGCCTCAAAACCATCGCTTCAGGCGCTCCGCAGGTTATTGAGACGGATGATCTTATCAACGGGCATTACCAGGTTCGCATTCGAACCGCCGGAAAGAGAGACGTGGTAAAACAAGTAATTTTATTAAAATAATAAACGAAGTTTAGCTTTTGAGGCTATTTCTGACGAGCGGTCAGAAATAGCCTTTTTATTTACCCTTCACGGACATAACATTTAAAGGATTATTTTAAAGATCGCTAAGTACCGGTACAAAATAAATTGATATTATTTAAAGGGGGAAAAATTAATTTTATAAGCATTCCCTACTTGTTGTAAAATTGTTTGAGCTGCATAAAACAATTGATCCGGCGTGCGGTAATCTTCGGGTTTTATCCATC
>JBBRMZ010000082.1:0-19113 GCA_038230555.1 Chitinophagales bacterium | reverse complement strand
TCGGCATAAGAGAAGCGCTTATTTTGATCGAGTTGTGAAAAGTGGTTGATGGTTTCCATTTTTCCGGTTTAGCTGCAAAAATAAGCGCTTTTAAAATCCATATTCAGATAAATTTTATGGATTTTGCAGACGGATTTATGAAATCATATCCAACACTTGTATTCAAAACTTCACTTCTAACCAACTATTCCTCTGAACAGAGGCAAAAATTCGCCTGACGATGAAAAAAATGCTTTTCTCAGCCCTTGTTTCTCTTTTTTTCGGAATCCTGCCCAGCGCTTTTGCGCAAGCGCCCATGACCGCTACTCCGCCGCCGACAAACGCCGCCGACAGCGCTAAAATTCCTGCCGAAATAAAATCCGTCACTAAACACAGCGCCACTATTGGCGGCAAAGTGGTGAGCTATACCGCTACGGCAGGCGCGGTTATTCTGAAAAATGAAAAAGACGAATCCGTGGCGCTGTTTGGTTATACCGCGTACGTCAAAGACGGCGAAGCAGACGCCACTAAACGACCGATCACTTTTTCCTATAACGGCGGCCCCGGATCTTCGTCCATGTGGCTGCACATGGGAATTATGGGCCCCAAAAGAGTCGTGGTCAACGACCCGGAAAACGCCCCGCAGCCGCCCTATAAAATGGAAGACAATCCGTATTCCATCTTAGACGTCAGCGATATTGTGATGATCGACCCGGTGGGGACGGGACTGAGCCATGCGATCGGCAAAGCCAAAAACAAAGATTTTTGGGGCGTAGAGCAGGATATTAAATCTGTCAGCGAGTTCATCGCTCAATATATTAATACCAACGACCGCTGGAACTCGCCAAAATTCCTGCTGGGCGAGAGCTACGGCACTTTTCGGAGCGCCGGAGTGGTCAATTATTTACAGGAACGAATGGGTATTTCCATGAACGGCGTGGCGCTGGTCTCGTCGGTGTTGGATCTCCGCTCGCTGGATTTCCAGGACGGCGACGACGCCTCTTATATTATGCACCTGCCTACTTATGCCGCCACCGCCTGGTTCCATAACAAAACGCCTAATAAATCCGCCGGTTTAGCGCCGTTTTTGAAGGACGCCCGGGCGTTTGCCTCTGGGGATTATGCGACGGCGCTGATGAAAGGCGATCAACTAACGGACGCGGAGAAAACTGCCGTGCTGGATAAACTGGCATTATATACGGGTCTCAGTAAAGAGTATCTGACCAGGGCAAATTTGCGCGTCAACGAGCCTCAATTCACACAGGAATTGTTGCGCGAAGAACATCAAACCGTCGGCCGGCTGGACTCGCGGTATAAGGCGATCAATCAAAACCTGCTGAGCGAGGGCGCTTCTTTTGATCCGCAAAGTTCGGCGATCAGCTCCGCTTATACCGCCATGTTTATGACTTATTATCATAATGAGTTGAAAGTTGATAAAGCAAATAATTACCATACCAACGCTTACGGCGCCGAAGGTTTCGACTGGGATTGGAAACGCGCAAAAAATGGGAATTATCCGTCTTCACCTAACACGGCCATCGACTTGGCGCAGGCAATGAGCCGCAACCAGAACCTTAAAATATTGGTCATCAACGGTTACTATGATCTCGCCACGCCTTTTTTTGGGTCGGAATATACGTTTGATCACTTAGGGATTGAAAAAAAGCTAAAGCAGAACATTAGTTTCAAATATTATGAAGCCGGTCACATGATGTATATTCAACAGGCGTCTGCGGCTGCGTTCAAGAAGGACGTTGCGGCATTTATGGCAGACGCATTAAAATAGGGGAGCAGGGTTAAAAACTTTCCATAATCGTCGCTATGGGTTGGCTTCCAGCATAGGCGTCTACCAGATATTTGCATTTTTTTAGGATAATTTTGCTCCTTGCCGCTCATATTTTAAAAGCATCGCCCGGCGTTTAAATTCTGTTTTGGTAGCGAACGCTTCCGCTAAAATTTCCACTTGGAAACCAGCGCTCTGCGCGCCTTTTAAGGTTTGCCAAATACAGGCTTCCGCATAGAGGCCCGACAGAATGACTGTTTTTATGTTTTGTTCCTGAAGGAACCGGGATAAATCAGGGTTGGAGAAAGCGTTATCTTTACTTTTTGGAAAGTAATGGTTGGAAACGATATTTAATCGCGGATCCATTTGGATGCCCGGTGTATTGCGGAGGGCTGCAAACTTGCGAAAAACGTTCAGCGGGTTATATGTTGAGTATTCGTTGCCAATATAAACGACCAACAGATCCAATTTTTCCGCTCGGGCGGTCAACGCGTTCAAGGTTTCAATCATTTGTTTTGCCTGAGAGGCGTCCACCGGCATACGGGCGTTGGGAACGGTAAAATCCTGCTGGACGTCAATGATGAGTAGCGCTTTATTCATAGCATGTTTTTTCTTTAATAATTTCCAATGCCTGCTCAAATTTCCAGGAAAGATAATCGGCGTAAGAATAAATTCCTTTAGGGTCCAGTTGCGAAAGATCGGTAATTGGCGCCATATTCACTTATTTTATAACAAAAGTAAGGGTTTTTAGAATTGGGATCAATTTACCACGAATATTCTTACCTTCCCAAAAATAAGCTTTTCTATTTTATAGAAATCAAGTAAATTTGTAGGGCTGTATTAGCCTAAATAATCAATTATGCATTCCACCTACGCGCAAAAAATCATGGAATCGCCCGACGCGCCGAAACAGATTGAGGCGCTAGTGGAAGCGATGAATGCAGAAAAATTGCGGCGCGCGCAGTTTCGGGAGTGGGCAACGCCGCCGATCAAAGCCGAATTTATCAATGGAGAAATCATCGTTCATGCGCCTTCGGCATATCAGCATTGGAGCGTTTTAAGTTCAATAGCTTCAATTATCAGTATTTACGTACATGCGCGTAACTTGGGAAGCGTGGGGATCGCAAAAGTCATGATCGGTTTAGAGCGCAATGATTACGAACCCGATTTAGTATTTTTCCCCGAAGAGAAAGCGGAGCAGTTTGACGAAGAACAGGAAATATTTCCGGCGCCTGATCTGGTCGTAGAAATATTATCCAAAGAAACGGAAGCCATAGACAGAGGAATAAAAAAAATGGATTACGCAGCTAACGGTATTCCCGAATATTGGATTGTCAATCCGGAACGGCAAACAATCGAACAATATTTACTATTTTTACCAAAAGATGGCGTTTATTCGCCCGCTAAAATTTACAGAATATACGACGAGATAGAAAGTCGCGCTATTCAGGGTTTTAAAATTCCTATAGCCGCCGTCTTCGACGACGCAATCAACGTGCAAACCATTGAAGCAATCTTAAAGTCCTAAATTCTAAAATATCCAAACTCATGGAACTTTACGGTCATATCCTCCTCTTCGCCACGCCGGCTTTCCTGTTATTGGTTTTACTGGAAAAAGTCTACGGCTGGTATCGCGGAAAAGATACCTACAGGAATATGGATATGATTTCCAGCATGAGTTCCGGCGCGACCAATACCGTCAAGGACGTGCTGGGCCTGAGCGTCGCGATTTTGAGCTATAGCTGGCTGGTCGAACGCATCGCTATTTTTCATGTGCAATCCAGCGTTTTGGTTTATCTGGCCGCTTTTGTCGCGCTGGATTTCCAGGGTTATTGGGTACACCGGATCGCCCATCAGGTCAATTTTTTCTGGAACAAACACGCCATCCACCACAGCAGCGAGGATTTTAACCTGGCCTGCGCGCTGCGGCAAAGCATCTCTTCGTTCGTCAACCTGTTTACTTTTTTCCTGCTGCCGGCGGCGCTCCTCGGCGTTCCTGCACAGGTGATCGCTATCGTGGCGCCCATCCACCTGTTCGCGCAATTCTGGTACCACACGGAGCATATCCGCAAAATGGGTTTCCTGGAAAAGATCATCGTTACGCCCTCGCACCACCGCGTCCACCACGCCATGAATCCGGAATACCTGGATAAAAACTTTTCAGAAATCTTTATTTTTTGGGATAGGCTGTTCGGCACGTTTCAGCCGGAAATGGCGGAGAAACTTCCGGTATACGGCATTACGCGGCCGGCGGCCACCTGGAACCCTATTAAGATCAATTTCCAGCATATCCGGCTGCTCATTTCCGACGCCTGGCGGACGCAAAACCGGCGCGATAAATTAACGATCTGGTTTAAACCGACCGGCTGGCGGCCCGCCGACGTGGCGGAGCGCTATCCGGTGGCAAAAGTAAACGACTTTGCGCAGTTCCAGAAATTTGAGACGGCCGCTTCGACTCGCCTGCACGCTTGGGTTTGGGCGCAATTGCTCTTTACGCTGGCGATTATGTTGTATTTTTTTGGCAATATAGGGCGGATCGGAACTGCCAATTTATTTTTATATGGAGCGTTTATTTTCTTGAGCGTCTACAGCTATACGGAATTAATGGACCGAAATCCGGCGGCGCTGGCCTGGGAAACTGGAAAAAACGCGCTGGGTCTGGCCCTGATCTTTTATACGGGCGACTGGTTTGGCGCGGGGGCGATATGGACGCCGGCGCCTTACCTGATTGGCGGTTATTTTATAGTGGCTACCCTGGTCTCGGCTTATTTTGTATTGGTCGAATTCCGGGAAGAGTCCGGCGAGCCGGTGTATCAGCTATAAATTATTCTGTCAGGAGTCCCTATGTTTCACGAATATTTAAGACTTTAGCGCCGTCCCGCAACCCAACAGGCCGCTTTCCCGATTATATTCGAAAATAAATAAATGCACTACGCTCGCCTGATTGCCTGTCGCCAAAGATTTATTCTTTTAAAACTCCCGGTCGTTGCGATCATTTGTTGTCTTTTGGCTTCCGGTATTTCAGCGCAGCAGAATACGCCGCCGCCCGACGTGGGGGGCGACCATCAGAAGGGACAACAGGGCGAACAGCCGCCGCAGGAGTTGCCGAAAGAAGACGTCCCCGATACGGCAAAACTGATTTACTTTTACTCCGACAATCCAACCCAACGATTTCTTTATTCCGATACGACGCTGGGGAATTATTTAGATAAAATCACGCCCGCCCGCAAGCGTCCGCTCGAATATTTCACGCTCGGCGTTCCTGGGACGGCGGCCTATCCCGCCTTTTATGAAACCGGTTTTCATAAAGGAGTCGACGCGGGCTTGCATAGTTTTGATCTTTACCGCGTGGAAAGCGCCCGGCTGCGTTATTTTCCAGGCCTGCAAAGGGCGTTTTCTGAATTTGCATTCGCCGTCAACGACCAGAACGACGGCGCGCTGACCGCCAAATTTGCCCGCAGCTTCAAGGATGGCTTCAATTTTACGTTTGAGTACAACCGCATTTTCAATTATAACGCGCAGCAAAAACAAGTACAGGGATACAACTATCAGATTCCGCGCAACCGTACCATCGCGCTCGCGGGAGGGCTTTGGTATCACGCTCCGAATGAAAAATACGACGGCTATTTGACCTTCAGCTCCAACGTATTTACGCCCTTCGACTACGGCGGAATCTCGGACGACGCCATTTTTCATTCCCGCGAAGGGATCGACACCAGCCGGGTAGCGCCAAACGTGCCGGTCAATATCAACGGGACCGCGCAGGCGAGGTACGACACTAAAGAATATAGTTACCTGCAATATTACCGGCTAAATAAAAAGGACACGCTCAAAACGCTGCATAAAGAACGCGACTACCTGATTTCGTTGCAAACCACGCTCAATACTTCGAGTTACAAATATTACGATAAACACACCACAACGTCCAATCCAGATACCTTATGGAACTCTAACGATTACGCTTTCTATGGAAAATTGCTAACCGATATCCGCGGATTGCGCTATTTTTTGCAAACCCGGACGTTCGAGAATACAGTCCGCGTCAGTACCTCTTCCGGCGACGCGGGCCGCGACAGCCTCAGGCGGCTGGCCGTCAAAACCAACGACTGGTTCGAACTGGGGCTGACGCAGCAACTCGTCAGCGTACGGCAGGAACCGCTGAGTTTCACGAAAAATAACCTGATCGCTTTTGGCAAATGGAATTTCACGCCTTCCGAAAATATTAAAGCGGAGACCTATGCTCATTTGACGCTGCTAGGCGCCAACGTCGGCGATTACCGCCTGAGCGGCGACGCTTTTTTGCAGGTAAAAAACCTGGGCAGTTTGAAGCTGAGCGCCGTCAACCAACTATACGAACCGACGCTCCTGCAAAAACAAAGTTTCGTTTCCCAACAGCAAGTATGGAACAACCATTTTAACAAAACGCTCGAAACGTCGCTTTCGGGAAGCCTGTTCATCGACCGGACGCAAACGGCGGTAACGGGCAGCTATAAATTATTGAATAACTATATTTATTTCGATACGCTCGCCGCGCCGCAGCAATCCGGAGCGGCGATCAGCATTTTGCAGCTCGTCGCCCAACAGAATTTTCATTTGGGCGTTTTTCACCTTGATAATACGGTCGGCGTGCAAAAAATTACCGGCGACGTTTTACCGCTGCCCGCCCTATACAGCCAAAACAGCCTGTATTTTGAAAAGAAAATATTTAAGCGGGTCATGTTGCTGCGGATCGGCCTCGACGCCCGTTATCACGATAGCTGGTATGCCTATAATTACATGCCGCTGACCGGACAGTTTTTCCTGCAGCGCAAAGCGCAGGTTCCGGCTTACCCGTTGACGGATTTCTTCCTTAGTTTCAAAGTGCAGGGCTTCCGGTTTTTCGTAACGATAGAAAATATTTATCCCTATCTATCCAAAGCCGCGACTTCCATCAATTACGACGTCTACCATTATCCGACGCCTGATAAACTCTTTCGATTCGGCTTTAACTGGAAATTGTCGAATTAAGCGCCGATTTACAAATCCCCTAATTGCGGGCGCAGAATGATTTCTTCCACCACCGCAGCCGGACTCATGGAAGCAGCGCTCAACACCGCCGAAGCAACATCCGACGCCTGCATCAGCCGCGATTCCGGCAGATCAACCCCCGCCCACGAATCCGACCAGGTGGCGCCGGGTAAAATAGCCGTAACTTTGATCCCCTGATGTTTCAATTCTTCCCGAAGAACTTTGGTAAACCCCAGCAAAGCAAATTTGGAAATGCTGTACGATCCCCCGTTCGGATAAGCGATCACGCTCGCTATGGAACACATATTAAAAATATGTCCGCTTTTCTGAGGCGTCATTAACGGCAAAACGGCGCGTGTCGTCCAATAGGCGCTGTACAGATTCGTTTCGATCATGCGCTCCAACGCGCCGTCTGCCTCCTCCATCGTAGCGCCCGGAATAAAAACGCCCGCATTATTCACCAGCACGTCTGCGCTTCCCCATTCGCGGGCGACCACGCCGACAAACGCCAAAACCTCTTTCCTTTTCGACACATCTGCCTGAAAAGTCAGCAACCTGACCCCCGGAAACCGCTCTTTAAAATCGGCGTCCATCGCTTTCAGATCCTCTACCCTGCGCGCGCAAGCCGCTACGTCGTATCCCGCCGCTGCAAACGCCTCCGCTATCGCCCTGCCAATACCCTTGGTGGCCCCGGTGATGATAATATTCATTGAATTCGCTGTTTTGTAAAATTGAGAAGATAACCTTTTGCGGCGGGCGTTTGTTTTTAATGACAGATAGAGAATCAGCGCGCAAGTCGCGCGCAAAATATAAACGTTCGATGGAAACAAACGAACTCAGAACTTCGCCAGTGGAGAAGATACTTTATTTCGACGGCGTTTGCAATTTATGCAACGCCTTTGTTCAGTTCGTGATTCGCCACGATCAGAAAAAGACGTTCCGGTTTGCGTCGCTACAATCTGCGGCAGGGCAGGCTGTCCTCCAGGCTCAGGGCCTTTCTACGGAACAGTTTCATTCCACGTTGCTGTTTGACGGTCGGGGCTATCTGCGGAAATCCGACGTGGCGCTGAACATCTTTAAGGATTTTGGCGGAGCATGGCCTTTGTTATATGGTTTAAAAATCATTCCCCGGTTTATTCGCGACGGCGTCTACGACCTCATCGCTCAAAACCGCTACCGCTGGTTCGGCAAAAAAGACGCCTGCATGATTCCAACGTCGGAGCTAAAGAGTAGGTTTTTGAAGTAAATAACGTGAGTGATGAATTAGAACGGCTGTTTGACGATTGTTAGGCTATGTCATAACATTTGAAATCAAATAATCCTACCCTTAAAGTTGAAAACAAAGTAGGCGAAGCCAAAAAAAGACCGAAAGTGCCCCCTCTCTACCGCGCCGAAGGCGCGGGGCCGGGGCCTTAAATACGAAAAATGCCTATAAACCGTTGAAAATCAAGTAATTTAATTCATAACTCACGTTATTCTAAAGATACTTTTATCTCAATCCCGCCTTATCCACTCCATCGCCCTTTCCAACACTTCATCCCTCCCAGCTCTAATTCCCGCGATAGTCGGTTTTACTTCAATGTCCGGCACAATGCCGATCCGCTGTGTTTCTTTGCCGTCGGGGTAATAGACGCCTAGGGCCGATATCATGGATGAATAATCACCCGGAAAAGTAAATGGAGAAACGTCTCCATCCGCTCCTGCGGTTTGGCTGCCCATAACCACAGCTTTCGGCGCCTTCCTGAAAGCCATGGTAGTAAACTCGGCCTGACTTTGCGTTTCTTCATTGACCAGAATACAGACTTTGCCTTTATAGTAATCGGGGTTTTCCTTACCGCCGCTTAGAGTATGGTTTCTGATGAATAAGCCCGGATAACTAAAATCCGGTTGAAGGATTTTCACGAATGGCGTTGGATGAGGATATAGATAGTTTCCTACTATGTATGGTACAGGCTCGCTAGGGTAATTTCGGATATCAACAACGATACCTTTAGTATGCCTAAATTTATCGAATATGGTGGATAGCAAAGCGATTTTAATAGTTCCGAGATGAATATAACCTATATTGTCTCCGATCAACCGGTAGCAACTGTCGGGTTTATTCAATTTTCTGCTTATATCGTTACGAGAAAAATAAGTGGATTCCACCATCAATACGCTGTCTCCCCGCTGGATTTTTAAAGTATTTTTTCTCGACTCGCCGCTTAATAATGATGCGGCTAATACTCGCATTTGTGTAGGCTTATTAGAAGCGGGCGTAACCGACAAATTTTCTTTAACCAGATCGTCTATTTTTTCGCCCTGGGTTTCTACAATAATATCGCCCGCCTTCAGCCCGGTTTCTTTCTGGTATGATTTCCCGTCATTATCATAAAATCCGGTAACGACTAATCGGCCCTCGATAAATTTAACCAGGGCGGGAGAAAAAAACTGACCCCCAAACTTGTGCCATACCGTCGGATATTTTTTATAAATATTGGCGTGCGTATCGTGTATTTTGGCAATTAACTCTTTTAAGACAAGATAATATTCATTCCGGTTCTTTACCCCGACAAACTTTGGGATAAATCGCGGCAAAACGTTGTTCCAATTATCCTCTACAATGGCATATTTATAGGGAAAATAATATTGAATTATATTCCAGAAACGGAATAAGCCCATTAGTCGGTAACCCGCGTCCGGATAATCCATTTCGGGGTAAGCCCTTTCATTTTTAAATAGCGGGTTGCCTACCGGCGCGGGCATAGCGTAATAATTATCGCCTTGATTGCGATTCTGTTTAATATATTCCAGCGCATTCCGAAGGTCGGTTCCCATATATTTATCCGAAATCCAGGAAAAATCCGGTTTTAGCTTAGCCGAATCAGGTATTGTATTGTCGCATGAATTGCAAGGCTTTATCGGGCCTAATTTTTTTATCCAATTGATCAGCAGCTCGTCCCGAGCTCCAGTATTTTTGCAAGCCAGTACCCCCGGTATGACCCGGAACAATTCAAAATCCCAATTATAATCGCCAATCGCCACTTTCGGATGATAATATTTCAAAAACCCCCATACTTTCCCTAAAACGCTTAAATTTTCTATTTGCCGATCCGTTACCGAGTCCAGCGCTATCTTCGATCCGGCGTTAAATGCTGAATCGGTTAAAGCGGGAACAATTTTTTCTGTTCTTAACGGAGCGCGGTCAATGGGTATTCCATCGATAAATACGTGCATATCGTCCACCCAGACTTTACCGAAACCGTTAATACCTCCTCCAAAACTAATTAGGTCGGCGGTTTCATCTAAGGGCAATTCAATGGAATATTCCTTCCAATCCTGGGTTCCCGCGACCAACCGACTCTCCATATTTTCCAATTGAATTTGCCGCCCGTTCTTATCTATTATCTGCATCCACAAAAACGCTCCTCCAGCTTTTGCCTTACTTGCTGTTTTCAGATAGCCTTTCAGCGATATTTTTTTTCCTTGATATTTATTTTTTAATATATAGCTGCAAGCAGCCCAGTCATTGTCTCCGATTGAATCGGAATTGGAAGAAATGGAGTAAGCGTACTTGCCCTCAAAGACGATTAAAGAATCGATGGTAAATGTATATTTTTTCCAGTTTATGGAGTTAGTCGTCCACCTATCCGGCTGCCCGTTATCTCCCAGTCGCTCAAAACTTAAATTCATATCATTTTGGCCCATAACGGCTGCGGCTAAAAGACATGCAAACATTAACAAGATCATTTGCTTCATTCTTGCAGTTTTTGAGATGAAATTTTTATTGTACGTCATGGTTGAAGCTTCGAATTTTAGCGGCCTGTGCATACTTCGCGCAAAAACCTATTCTAAAAATGGAAAATTACATCGCTCATATGACTCACATTATTTTTAGGAATTCAAAGGCTTATAATGAAAAGAGCGATTGAGGCTCTTGGTAATGCTCGTTTATAATAAAATCAGGCTTCCCGCCTTCTTTCTTCGTTTTTCCGTCTCTGCGAACAATAAACCCCTTATCCTCCAACCGGTTGAATATATTTCGGATATTCCTTTTATAATTTTCATAGTCGCTGGATGGTTGAGAATTTTGGCCCTTCATAAAAAACAAATACGCGCCTATCCGATTGGCGCTGACGCCTTCGCGCACGTCGCCGTAAGCATTATGACCGTAGACGGCGTTTAATACTTGAGCGTAGTCGGGTTTCAGCTTCTCCCATTCCGCGCCAAACAATTGTTTGAGCTCTTCTGAAAACTCCGTTTGCAGCAACGTGCGATCCGCCTGATAGACCGGATACAGATCGGGACTTTCGGGATTTTTAAATATCAGCGCTTTTTCTTCCAACGTGGCAATGACGGCTTTATGGTTATTGTCCATGGTCAATAAGATCGTGTAACTTTCCACCCGGTTGAGCTTTTCAGATTTATAGACAAAACTAAGCATGATCTTTTCATCGTTGGTTAATTCCCGACCGGCTTTGCGCTGAATATAACCTGAAAAGCCGCCCATCCAGCTTTCCATTTCTTCATCCAACACTTTTCCTTTGGGTACGAAAAGCCGAATTTCGCCATCCAGCAGCGTATAATAAGGAACGTCGATCTTGTTTTCCAAACAAGCGTTGACCACCGACGCTAACCCGTTGCCGGCGCCCTCAAAGCGGTCAAAACTATATAGTAAATTGGTCAGCTTTGGATTTCTTGAAATCTGTTTGCGAATAATACGACGAATCTTCCCGGCAGCCGTATCGATATGCAATATCTGGCTGTGCGCAAATTTGCCGGGGTTCTGCACCATTAAATGCTGGTGCGGCTTTATCCGAATCATAACTGGGCGGCTGGAAGCGTAATTCCGGTGAGCCAGCGCGTTGTTCAGCATTTCACGGATTAAATCCTCCGGGTATTCGGGAGCGGCGGTCCCGCCATTGGCATACGCAAGGCCTACGCTGATATGTCTCCATATAAAAGAAAAACCCTGTTCTATCAATGGAATGATATTATCCTGATAACGCTGTTTATCATCTGCAAGGGCCGCCGCATTCGGCGAAGGGAAATCTACCGTACAGTTCACGTCGCATTTTCCTTGTATATAGTCTGCCACGTAATCCCCGCAAACCAACATGCCCAAAAGGGTGGGTACGCCATTACGCGTAAATGATTTTCTTTCTAAAAACGACAAGGCCGATGGAACGTCCGCCTTTATGCTTTCAATTTTTTGCCGTTTATTTAACCTAAGGATATAGTCGTTGAGCTTATCGATATTGATCAGATCTATTCCGGCGCCCTTGACCGCCGATAATTCCTGCGAACTGATCTGTTCCAGTTTAAGTTCTTCATATTCTTCAATTTCTCTGGCGCTCAGTTCATTGTTGCCGGAAGCAGACAGATCTTTTACTTCGAATCGCTCCGTTTCGACTTCCTGATATGTCTGGTTTTGAATACACCAGGCAATAATGCCCAAATTTTTTTCAATAAAATCCATTCATCACTTTATAGGTAAAAATAACAAAGTTTTAAGACAAATCTGCGGAGACGTAGTATATGTCTGCTCTAACTGTGTAGGCGAAGAATCCATACTCCTCTGCGACGCCTCTTTATCGAAAGCTGCTTAGACAAAGATAAACTTTTTTCATTCAATTTAATTTGTTGGCGCTGAAATCAGAAACTGATGTAATGCAGAGAAAAAACAAAAGGATGTAAAGTTTCAAAATTGACTTTGCTATTTCGCCCTAAGGCCTATGCCCCTGGCGCGCCGCGTCAGATATCCTACCAAATCCTTGTAAAGGGAGTTAAATAGAGCCGAAGCCAGAGAGGAGTAGAAATGACGAATATCGCGGTTGAATTAAAGCCTAAAAAACAATCGCCTTATCTCCCCCTTATCTTTTCGATCAACCAAACAATGAAAAAAAAGCCCGCACAAATAAGGCATAAAAAAGCTAATAAGAATGGCCCTAAAAATGTGAAATCCAAAAAATTATTACTGCTATGAGCTTCAAGCCATAAAGACCACTTATAACAAAAAGCTGCAAGCGCCACAAGACCCAAACTTATATACAACCAATTGCTGGTATCCCAGCCTTCGCCGGAAGCATTAATTTTCCGTTCAATCCTTCGTTCCAATTTCGCTAAGCGCCGCTCTAAGCGGAAACGTTTTTTTATATTCTGATGGTAGGAAGGAGAATAAACGCCTGCGTCATGGACGCGGATAACTGCGAAAACCGTAGAAGAAAAGAAAACGACGAAACTCATCATTAAAAGAAAGTAAATCGTTCTTTTCATGCGGGTTAGTTTTTTGTAAATTTAAGGTTATTATTTTAACAAACAAATTTTATTGAATAGCAGGTCCTATTTTTCCCTTCAACTTCAATAACAAATAGATATACTACGCTATTATATGAATTTTTCTTTTCTTTAACGCGGTATTTAAAAAAGAAAACCCGTTATGAAACTTGTCGTTAAAACTCCGAAAAAATCGCTGATTCCGGCGTACCAGAAAGAACGGATGTTGAGCGAAGACATGAACCGGTTCAAAGAAAACCTTCGCCAAACCCTTACCCATATCCGCATAGCCCGCGCCAAAGGCGAAAGCGAGGAAAACTTCAAGAATATACTCGGCGACTTCCTCAAAAAAACGTACTACGAACCCTTGTACGTCGTCAATACCAAAAACCGGGAAGACCTGGTCATCCATACCGGAAAAACGAGCCTCGAGCCTGTAGGCGTACTTTTTGAGACCAAAAAACCGGGAAGCCCGGAAATGATCTCCGCCGAAAAGCCGAACGGCAAAGCGATGCAACAACTCGTCCTCTATTATTTGGAGGAGCGAATAACCCATGGCAATCTGTTTCTAAAGCGCCTCGTCATTACCGATATCAGCCGCTGGTTTATGTTCGACGCCAATTGGTTTGAAGAAAATGTCTACCGGAACGCCGGGCTCAAAAAAGGATTCGCGGTGTTCAAACAGGAGAATAAATCGACCAAGTTCTTTTACGAGGAGGTCGCCAAACCTTTCCTGGATAATCTGGAAGCCGAAGTGGAATGCACTTATTTCGATCTCCAGGACTATGAAAGCGCCGTCGAAAATCCGGATCGGTCCGACGATCTTTCTTTGGTCGCGCTCTATAAAATCATGTCTCCGGTGCATTTGCTCAAGACGCCCTTCGCCAACGATAGCAATCAACTGGACAAAGGTTTCTATTCCGAACTGCTCCATATCATGGGCCTCGAAGAAGTAAAAGACGGCGGCAAAAAGGTCATTCGCCGCCAGGCGTCGCCCAACGAGTATTCGATGATCGAAAATACCATCGCTAAAATAGAGAACAAGGGTCTGGGCAGGGTTCGCAATTTGTCCGGTTACGGCGCCGACCGGAGCGAGCAGGTTTTTAATATCGCTTTGGCCTTGTGCCTCACTTGGATCAATCGTTTGTTGTTCCTCAAATTGCTGGAGGGACAGATCGTCGCTTATCATCGGGGCGTGCAGGCGTACCGGTTCCTGAATCCCGTTCAGATCAACGACTACGACCGCCTCAACAGCTTGTTTTTTGAAGTCCTGGCCGTTCGTCCTGAAAACCGGAAAGGAAAGGTCAAAATGGAATACGGGCGCGTCCCCTATCTCAATTCTTCCCTATTTGAACGTTCGGAACTCGAATACGACCTGCTCGAAATCAGCGGTTTGGACAACGGAGAACCGATGAGCTTGGCGGTTTCCACTGTTTTAAAAGATGAAAAAGGCAAAAAACGGACGGGAGAGACGCCAACCTTGCAATATCTCCTCGAATTTTTGGAAGCCTTCGATTTCGCTTCGGAAGGTGCGGAAAGCATCCAGGACCATAAACGGTCGCTCGTCAACGCGTCCGTCCTGGGACTGATCTTTGAAAAGATCAACGGCTATAAGGACGGCAGTTTTTTCACGCCCGGTTTTATCACCATGTATATGTGCCGCGAAACCATCCGCCGCGCCGTCGTGCAGAAATTCAAAGAACGCGGCCACCGGGTCGCCAATTTTAGCGATCTCCTGGATCTGAATATAGACCGCGCGGAGGCAAACGCGATCGTCAACTCGCTGAGAATTTGCGACCCCGCCGTAGGCAGCGGCCATTTCCTCGTGTCGGCGCTCAACGAGATCATCGCCGTTAAGTTCGACCTCGGCGTGCTGACCTATCGTGACGGCAAGCGCGTCAAATTGTATCAGATCGCCGTCCAGAACGACGAACTCGTCGTGACCGACGATGAGGGCGACCCCTTTCAATATGCCTTCGGTGAAAAAGGCGCGCCGCTCGAAGAGCGGCAAAAACTGCAGGAAGCCCTCTTCCACGAAAAACAATACCTGATCGAAAACTGCCTGTTTGGCGTGGATATAAATCCCAATTCGGTCAACATCTGCCGGCTGCGTTTATGGATCGAATTGCTGAAAAACGCTTATTACACGCGGGATTCCGGCTTTACCGCTTTGGAAACGCTTCCGAACATCGATATCAACATCAAATGCGGCAATTCCCTGATCAGTAAATACGCGCTCAACAGCGACCTTTCTTCCGTCTTCCGGCAACAAAAGTTCAACTACAAAACGTACCTGCTCGCCGTGGACGCTTACAAAAACGCGCGCACAAAAGAAGAAAAAGAAGGCCTGATCGCATTTATCGGAACCATCAAGGAAGAATTTAAAAAAAGCTTCCGCGTCCGGGATCCCGCCAATGTTAAACTGGCCAAACTAAGAGGGGAATTAGTCGAACTCCAAAGTCAGGACCTCTTTGGCGACAAAGCCATTGATCCCGTCAGGATCGCCCAAAAAGAAGAAGAGATCGAACGGCAGGAACGCGTAGTGCAGGAACTCAAAGACGCCGTCGTCTACCGCAACAGTTTTGAATGGCGCTTTGAGTTCCCCGAAGTATTGGACGACCGGGGCGGGTTCGCGGGCTTCGACGTCGCCATCGGCAACCCGCCCTACTTCTCGCTGATGAAAATCAAAGACGCCACGCAGGGTTTTACCCACTACCAGACCTACTCAAAAGGAACCGATATATACTGCCTTTTTTATGAACGGGCGCTACAGATATTGAAGCCCGAGGGGTTGCTGACTTTTATTACTTCCAACTCCTGGCTCCGGGTTCAGTACGGCGAAGCGCTTCGGAAACTGTTGATCGAACAATCCAATCCTGTTCTATTGTTAAACATCGAAGATACGCAGGTTTTCGGGGAGGCGACCGTGGAATCGAACATCCTGACCACGCAAAAGTCCTCATGGGCAAAAGGATTGTCGGCGGCGACCCTGAGCGAAGACTTTAAAGTCAGCGACGATATGGCCGCCTACGTGAACCGCAAACAAATGATCATCACTGAACTGAAAGCCGAAGGCTGGATCATCGGAGGCAGCGAAGAAATGAACTTAAAGAAAAAAATAGAAACCCATTCAAAACCCCTCAAAGATTTTAATGTAGAAATTAATTATGGGATAAAAACCGGTTTTAACGAAGCCTTCATTATTGACGATGCGCAAAAAGAAGCGTTGGCAGCGCAGGACTCTAAGAATTTGGAAATACTCAAACCCATATTGAGGGGACGTGACCTGAAAAAATACGCCTATTCGTGGGAAAAATTATGGATCATTTTTTCAAGGAGGGGAATTAATATAAAACATTATCCTACCATAGAAATCCATCTCAACCAATATTACGATCAACTTAAGCCCCGAACCGGTAAAGAAACGACAGGTAGAAAGCCGGGACCTTATAAATGGTTTGAACTTCAAGACAATATAGCCTACTTTGAAAGTTTCAATAAGGAAAAGATTATCTGGGCAGATCTTTCGGATAGACCTAAATTCTCCATAGATACCAACGGTTACTACATTAATGATAAATGCTTTATGATGACAGGCGAGCCGTTAAGATATCTGCTTGCTATCCTTAATTCGAAACTCTCTGATTGGTATTTCAATAAAATATCAACTACTTCTGGCGGGGGGACGACTTTCTGGAAAAAATACAAAGTCGAACTCCTGCCAATCAAAGACATACCTGAACCATCCCAAAGACCCATCGTCGCCCTGGTGGATCAGATCCTCGCCGCCAAACAAAACGACCACTTGGCGGATACTGGCCCTTTGGAACGCGAAATCGACGCGTTGGTCTACGCGCTGTACGGATTGACCGAAGCGGATATACAGATCATCGAAGGCGCCCCAAAAACATCCCCCCTCAAAGCGGTCGATTAAATAAACCGGCGGTTTTCGGATGGATAGGCCTAGGCGTCCGGCAAGGCCTGCGGGCGATCAGCGGAGCAGCTCGTTTTTTACCGATTTAAGCGCTTTTGACGCTAGCGAAGACGCTAAACTATATGTGGCGGCTTCACCGCCGAAAGAATTCTTCGGGCGCCCACCCCTCCCTCTTTCGCGCCGAAGGCGCGACCCGGGCTATTGGCGCCGTTAAAGTTAAAATCTTTTTGATTATCCAGACTTTATGATGAAGCGCATAAAATTTTTCCATACCCGATAAAATCTACGAACTCACGTTAATTAATCGGCATACATTGATTTTATACAATTTTACAAGTAGCGCCTCTTTAACTTTGTCCATAAATATCAAACCGATGATGAAACCGAACAGGAAGACAATAAATTGCGGATGGCTGGCGCTACTATTCGTTAGCGCCTTTGTTCCCCCATCCCGCGCGCAAATAAGTACGCCCAGCGGACGAACGATTACCATAGCAGACATGGACCGGTTTCTGCACCTGCAAATGGATTCGCTGGGTATGCCCGGTTTAACAATAGCCGTCATTAACCAGGGTAAGATCGTTTATCACCGGGCATTGGGCGTCGCCGATGTGGAAACCAAAAAAAGGGTAGACGACAGTTCCATTTTTGAAGCCGCCTCCATGTCTAAACCCCTATTCGCCTATTTTGTGATGAAGCTGGTTGACCAGGGGGTACTCAATCTGGATACGCCATTATATAAATATATGCCCTACCCGGATATTGAAAAAGACGAACGGTATAAACTGATCACTGCGCGGATCGTTTTGACCCATCAGACCGGCTTTCCCAACTGGCGTTATTTCGAGATGGCAGACAGCAGCCGCCATATCAAATATGGGGATCTCTATATGAACTTCACGCCGGGCGCCCAATGGCATTATTCGGGCGAAGGTTTCCTTTACCTGGCCAAAGTGGTAGCCCGCTTGGAAGGAAAAACCCTGCAAACGCTCGACCCGCTTTTCCAGCAGGAAGTCGCTCGTCCCCTCGGTATGCGGCACGCCTGGTATACTGGCAATAGCTTTATCGGCAGGCACAAGGTAGCCGGCCATGAAAAGGGCAAAATACACTTCTATAACGGAAGCAAATGGCCGATCGCTTTCCCAGACTGGGATTCGTCTTACTTCAACCCTGCAGCCGGCCTGCATACCGAAGCAGTCAGCTACGCCCGTTTTGTGATTGCCCTGATGAATGGCGCGGGATTGAGCAAGGTCGGCTATAGAGAGATGTTAAAAACGCAGTTGGTGCTGGCTAAAGACAACGCTAACTATATCGAGAACGGGGATACGGAATGGGGGCTGGGTATCGCCAGGGCAGAAACGCCTTATGGAACCCGGTATGAACATGGGGGCAATAATGGAAACTTCCAGTCCTTCTTTTCATTTTACCGGAAGCGCAAAGACGGCTACGTCTTCCTGACCAATTGTGACCAGGGAAAAGCCTTTAACAAACGATTGCGCGCCTATTTGACGGAGGGTAAATAAGCCGGATATGAAAAAAATAATAGCTATTGCAGGCAATAGCTAATTACCTGATCCCGGTTTAAAGTTTTCGCACTTTAAAACTTCCTTTCAAAAAAATAGTATCGGCTGGAGCCCCCGGGCCAATAGGCGCAATAAAAGCCACGTCCAGATATCCCTGTATCTCCCGTTTCCCGACATCGTAATAATTGACAATTACATAATTATCTCGGGTATTTGGCAAGCGCGTATAAAAGCTTCCAATGGCGTCGCTGGTAACTGAAGTTTCAAAAAAAGCGGTTAAAGTATCAGCTATTATACAGTTTTGTCTTTTCCAGTCGTCTCCCTTTATTTTATATGTACCTTTTTTTAAAGGCAGCCCCTCAAAAAATACTTGCTCGCTATATAGGGTAATTTTAGGGTTAAAATTCCATAGCTCTAATAATCCAATACTATTATCCGATGTGCATGATGATCCGTCAATTTTATCTACGCTTGTCGGACTCTCTAAACTTGCAGCCAAAGTTGAAGTTGATTTCCCCCAGGTCTTACCGTCATAGGTCATATTTATCTCTGAATAATAATGGTCGTTAAGATATTCCTGCGGTTGGTCAAAGTTTCTTTTACATGCAGTAACAGCGCTAAAAATGAATGCT
>JBBRMZ010000081.1:0-19397 GCA_038230555.1 Chitinophagales bacterium | reverse complement strand
TATCAAAACCAGCCCGGCGACCGCGATAAAGGTTCTGTTAAAATAGAAACGCTTGCTGAAGAAGTTCGCAAAATGGAAACGCTCCGGGCGGCGAGCGCGCTTTTCCCTGCTTATCAACGGGAACTTCAAAAAATGAAGCGGTATGATTTTGAGGACATGATCCTATGGGTCGTACAGGCTTTTCAAAAATTCCCTTTTTTGTTACGTCGTTACCAGGAGCAGTATCTATATTTTCTCGTCGACGAATACCAGGATACTAACGGAGCGCAGGATCAATTGATCGGCCTACTGTCCAACTTCTGGAGCCGCCCCAATTTATTCATCGTGGGAGACGACGATCAGGCAATTTATGAATTTCAGGGCGCCCGCCTGGAAAGCCTCCGTTCTTTTTATGAAAAATATAAAACCGATCTGACGACGGTTGTATTACAAGGCAATTATCGTTCGACCCAGATTATTCTGGATTGGGCGGGATCGCTCATCAATCAAAATGAGAAAAGGATCATTCATTACCTTAAAGAAAAAAACTTTCAAAAGAAACTACTGGCAAAAAACGCCGCCTTATTGGATGTAAAGACCCTTCCTGTAGTCGTCGAGTACAAAAACCGCCTACAGGAGGACGCCGACATTACGCGCCAGATAGAAATATGGCGTTCGGAAGGAGTCAGTTTAAAAAATATAGCCATTATTTACGCACAGCACCGTCAGGCGGAAAATATAATTCGACTGTTTGAACGAAAAGGGATCGCCTTCAATACCAAGCGCTCGGTAAACATACTGGACGTTCCGCTGATTCAAAATTTGCGCGCTATATGGGAATACGCGCAAGCAGAATACGCCCAACCTTTAAGCGGAGAACATTTATTATTTTCTTTAATGCATATCGATTTCTTTCAAATTCCTTTACCGGACATCGACGCGCTATCAGTTGAACTGGCGCTCTCCAACGCGCGCGGCGGCGGTCGGAAAAGAACCTGGCGCGAAACGCTTCGACATTTTGGCGACGCGACGCCTCATAAATCGCAGGACGCCGAAAAGGTCGACGTCAGTCTAATCAGCCCTGCCGGCAGCACGGCTCTTAAAATATGCTCAGATTTTTTAGAATCGTTGATCCGGGATCTGCAAAATCTACCGTTGCAAACCGTCATTGAAAAAACGGTTAATCAAAGCGGCGCTTTGAATTTTATACTGCGCCATCCTGAAAAAATCTGGCTGCTGGAAACGTTGAACGCTTTTAACGATTTCATGCTGGGCGAGACGGCAAAGACGCCCCGGCTAACGCTTCAAAAATTTTTACAGGGATTGGACGCCCTCGACGCCAACGGCGTCCGCCTTGAAGTTCAAAAAAATATACAAACTGCGGACGGAGTCTTCCTGACGTCGGCGCATAGCGCTAAAGGCCTGGAATTTGAGCGCGTCTTTCTCCTTGACGTAGTGGAAGAATATTGGGAAAAATCGCGCGGGGGCGGGCGTCGGTTTAAATTGCCGGAAACATTGACCTATACCGTTGAGGAGGATCAAACAGAGGCGCGGAGGCGTCTTTTTTATGTGGCACTAACGCGCGCGAAAGAATATTTACAAATATCCTACAGCCGCGCTTCTAAAAAAGGAGAAAAATTACTTCCTACATTGTTTCTCAGCGAAGCTGTCGGCGCAGGCGTCCATGTTGAGGTTCGCGAAGTTGACGTCTCCATACTCGTCGAAGCAGAAGCGCTATTGTTAACGACGGCCGTTCCGCCGTCTGTCGAAGCTTTGGAACAAACCGTAGCGGAGACTTTGCTTAAAGATTTTACTTTAACAATTTCCTCTCTAAACGCTTACCTGAAATGTCCTTTGCAATTTTATTACGAATATGTTTTGCGAATTCCTTCCACGCCCAGCGAGTTTTTCGGGTACGGGCTGGCCGTGCATTACGCGTTGCGAAGGTTGTTTGAAGATATGCTGAGTTCGCCAACCAAAACTTTCCCTCCGGTACAGGAATTTATCCAATATTTTCAGCGTGAAATGCACCGGAACGAAGGCGCTTTTACGCAGGTCGAATACAGACGTTCGATGGAAACGGGTAGAAACGCTTTAACAGAACTGTATAAAAAGTACGCTCCGGTCTGGGAAAAGAATGTCGTGGTAGAACGTTTTATCTCGCGAGTTGAAATCGACGGCGTCCCAATACAGGGAGCTATTGATAAAATTGAATTTAAGGAAGACGGTACCGGGCGCGTGGTAGAATACAAAACAGGGAAACATAAGCCGGAATATATTTCTAAGCCTTCCGTTAAAAACCCTTACGGCGGTTCGTTCCGCCGGCAATTGATTTTTTATAAATTCCTTTACGAGCACTCCCGTTCCGCTGCGACCATTATTAATATGGGAGAAATTTTTTATACCGATCCGGACCGGCTGCATGAATTTGTTCGTAAAGAAATTCCGATTGACGTTAAAGAAGCGAGGATGTTTCGCTCTTTGGTCAAAGAGGTATACCAAAAAATAATGGCGCGCGATTTTAATACGGGCTGCAATAAGCCCGATTGCGAGTGGTGCGGCTTTGTCAAAAGAAATATCCGGCGGGATTCCTGGCGGGACGAACTCCGCGAAGCAATGGACGACGTTTAAAAATTATGAATGAAGAATGATGAAATGTTTGCTCTCGGCTAAAGTTGCAATACTGATTTTATATTCCGGGATATTCTTGTTTTTTGGTTGTCAATCGGAGCCAAGAAAAGTTAGCGCGGGATTTTATCATTGGAAAAGTCTTTATGGGCCGGGTAATTTTGCTGCAGATTATTTGCATAAGATAAAGTGCGACAAAATATATCTGCATTTATTTGACGTGGACTGGAGCGAAGAAGATCATTTTCCGGAACCTGTCGCCATTGTTAAAATGGCGGATACGTGCATGTTTTCTGTAACCCCAGTAGTTTTTATAACGAATCAAACTTTTCAACGACTGCCTGATAGTCAAATTGATTCGCTGGCTCATTTGATTTTACTGAAAATGAACGCGCTGCTACGGCCTTCCATTAGACCCTTGCTGATTTCACGTTTTAGCGGAGAAGTTCAATTTGATTGCGACTGGACGGCGCAGACCCGGAATAAATATTTTTCCTTCCTTGCTGCTTTCAAAAGATACAGCCTTGATACCGTTGGCACAAGGCTTCAAACATCTTTTTGCATATCGACTCTTTCTGCCACAATTCGTTTGCATCAAATCAAATATTTTGAAAAAACAGGCGTTCCGCCGGTCGACCGGGGCGTCCTGATGTGTTATAATACCGGCGACGTGGACGACCTCAAAACCGAAAATTCTATACTCCAAAGCGGAGCAATCAGGGATTATTTAAAAAACCTGTCGGCGTATCCGCTGCCGCTTGACGTCGCGCTGCCGCTTTTTTCCTGGGGCGTACTTTTCCGCAACGGAGAAGCAATTAAATTGATCGACGAATTGCAAGCGTCAGAAATGGATAGTTTACCTGAACAATTTGTTAAAAGATCGGCTAACCGGTACGAAAGGTTAAAAAACGGTTATTTCGGAGGACGATATTTATATAAAAACGACGAAATTCGCCTCGAAAAGATCGACGTGCCGCTGTTAAAACGAACCGCCTCGGAGCTTTCGGCGCGACTGCCGCGAAACGGTAAAGCCCTGACGATTATTTTTTATCATCTTTCCAACTCCATCGTTCACAACTACCCTTATGAAAAGTTGGAAAATATTTTGTCTCGTTTTCGTTAGCGTAACCCTTGCTTCTCTTCCTGCGCGGAAAATCGACGCCTGCGGTATTGGAGGCAGAGCGCAAAAAAACTATACTTTTTTAGAAACGGCCGCCAACCAACTGGAATCCGATTACGCGCCTTTTTTATTGGGTCAAAGTTTTGACACGCTGGCGGCTTATTACGTCAACCGGCAGAACCCCCAAATTACGGACAATGTGGCGGAATGGCGCGGCAGATTTTGCAATAATCCCGATTCTGCGGATATAGCCCAAATCCTTTATCATACTTCCGTAGAAGATTTAGCCAGTCTACGCCTGGCGGCGACCGTCAAACGCCGCGACGTCTATTACGATCTGCAAAAAAATACGTTCGCGCAGGCGCTCAAAGAAAATCGCTGTCTAGAAACCATAGATTATTTGCTGTTCGCCAAACGCTGCGAACCTTACGCTCTGAAAGGAAATCAATGGACGGGGGCGTCGATGGACAGCTCGATGATGTATGTTCTGATGAAACAGGGCAGGGACCTTTTCCGGGAAACCAGCGCTCCCTTTCTCAAGCTACGATTTTTGTACCAGGTTATCCGGCTGGCGCATTACGCAAAAGATTATCCCGCAGTTCTGAGAGCGTACGACGAAATGACGCCTAAAATGGATCGCGTCAATAGTATTGTCAATTACTGGGTCCTGGGCCATCGGGCGGGCGCTTTATATAAAACTGGAAAACGCGTAGAAGCGGCTTATGATTACGCCCTGGTTTTTTGTTATTGTCCCAGCAAACGGGAGCAGGCGTTTAGGAGTTTCGACCTGCGGACGGACCAAGAATGGCGGGAATGTCTGCAAATGTGTACGAACGACCGCGAGCGATCAGCCCTTTTTGCTCTCCGCGCCAGCGCGCCGAACGCGAACGCGCTCGACGATATGGTTCAAATGTACCGGCTATATCCTAAAAGCGATCAGTTAGAATTATTGTTAATCAAAGAAACGCAGAAATTAGAAAAAATACTGCTCGGTAAAGATTTCCGTCGTCCAAAATATAGCGCCGCAGCGAGAGAAAAAGCGGGCAAATATCTTTTAGATCTGCGGCTATTCGTTCACCAATGCGCCGAAGAAAAGCAGGTACGGCGCCCCGCCTTGTGGAAAGCCGTCGAAGGATACCAGACCCTATTGGCCGGGGATTGGTATAATGCCCGTAAAATATTTTTTGAAACGAACGCTACGGCGCGGGATACGGTATTAAAAAGGCAGATCAGCGTTTTCGACCTTGCCGCGCAAATCGCTTCCCTGCAAAGCGCCGGGTTGGAATCGGACAGCCTGGTTCAGCATATCCGTAACAGCGATATATATCTTTCCTCCAATTATTTTGACGACTATCTCCATGAAAAAATGGCCTCTTTATATAAAAAAGAAAAGAACTGGGGCGCGGCATTTTTATGCGATTATTCGATGATCGATTTGACTTTGAATCCGAAAATGGAGGTCGTGGATCAACTAATCGATCTGTGTAGAAATCCCGGCAAAACAGTTTTTGAAAAAGAACTGATCCTTAAAAGCCCGGGTCAAACGATTGAAAATGATCTATTGGATATAAAAGGAACTATATTATTGAACCAATATCATCCCGAAGCGGCGGCGGCCGTTTTCGGACAGATCCCGGAAGCCGTTTTTAAGACTCGGTCGCCGCGCTTTAGCCCGTTTGTCGAACGGGTAAACGACTGCATCCGTTGCAGAACAATTGATACGGCGACTTACGACAAGCTCGAATTCGCGCAAAGGCTAATTGATCTGGAAAACCAGGCTAAGATCAACTACATGAATCCCGCGCCGTTTTATTATCAACTTGGGCTAGCCTACTACAATATAACTTATTTCGGTCCCGCTTACCGAGCCCTGGATTTTTTCAGAAGCGGATCTACCTGGCAGCGGATGAATCAGGGCGCCGACATTTTCACGAAACCAGGCAGACCGTTGGGTAATAAGGAAAATATAGATTGCGCGCAAGCGCTGCGCTATTTTGAACTGGCCCGGCAGGGCGCGCTCGACCCTGAATTAGCGGCGAGGGCAGCGTTTATGGCTGCGAAATGTGAACAGAATATTTTTTTTACCAGTAAAGACAACCATTACCGGACTGGCAGCAAACTAATTCCCGACGTCCCGCCCGCTTACCATCAGTATTTTGGTTTACTGAAAACTTATTACGCCAATACGGATTTTTATAAACAGGTCGTCCGCGAGTGCAAATATTTCAGGTATTATTCGTTGAAATAAAAGGATACCGCTTATTCTTTGTTGGCTAATTGGATATATTTTTCCAAAGCGATAGGCATAGACGGAACGTCCGGAAGCGGCGCCTCGATATTGATGATCAACCCTTTTTCCGTAACGGCCCCGGCGGTACTTTTGCCAAATACAGCTATACGCGTATCGTTTTGCTTAAAATCAGGAAAATTGTCAAACAGTGATTTTATGGCCTGGGGACCGAAAAAAACCAGCACGTCGTAAGTAATATCGCTCAGGTCGCTCAGGTCGGCGCTTACGGTTTCATACATGACGACTTCCTGGTATTTAATATTATTTTCCTTTAAAAAGGCGCTTACATCCCTGGCCCCCAAGTTGGAGCAGGGGAGGAGAAAGGTCTCCTTATCGCGGTGTTTCACTAAATAACTTTTCAGGTCGTCGACGGTTTTAGCGCCGACGAATACTTTGCGTTTCCGGTATATAATAAACTTTTGCAGGTAATTGGCGATAGATTCCGTCAAACAAAAATATTTATTTTCGGGCGATATTTTGACGCGCATTTCTTCGCAGCAACGGAAAAAATGATCTACCGAGTTTTTACTACTGAAAATGATGCAGGAATAGTCGGCGGGATTTACTTTTTGACGACGCACTTCTTTGGCGCCCACGGGGTCTACCTGCGTGAATTCGCGGAAGTCGATCTTTAAGCCGTATTTTTCTTCTAACTGGTAATAAGGAGATTTTTGCTCGGGTTTTGGTTGCGAGATCAGTATGCTTTTTACCCTTTTATAATTTGCGCGCTCTAACTGAGTGGATGTGGTGGTTGTCATGAAAAAGTTTTTATCGTAAAATGCCGTGTATAAATGAAAAATCAACCATGAATTTAACGCTAACGCATAGCCGTCAGATAGGCTCCTTTTTTAACATTCATAATAAATCATTCATCATTCATCACAATTCTTAAAGCCCGCTTTTTCCGGGCAAAACAAGTTTTATCAGTATAATTAACGGGGCAATTTCCACGCTGCAAAGATAAATAAAAAAATGGAAACGATTAGTCATCAGATAAGGCGCTCCGATAGAGAGGCTCCTGAACATCCGCAACAAGTAAACTGCCGTAATCACGAAGAAACCTGTATAAATAAAAGTTTCGGTCATGGAAGCGGGCGCGTAAGCAATAAAAATATTGATCGGCGCGAGGATCAGGCCAATCAATACGCCTGAAATAATGACAATAAAATTGTATTGCCGAATAGATTTTTCAATGGGAAAAACGGCGGCTACAATATAAAGAATGAGGTGTTTGACTATAAAAACCGCTCCAACCGCAAGCACGCATAGTAAAAAAGTAGAAAACTGTCCGTAGGCCGAATGGAAATGGTAATGATTAAGCGTCAGAAAAACAAAAATGCCGGCATTAATCCAATACAAAACATATAGCGATAAATAACCCAGACTACCCCAGCCGGTTTGTTCTTTAAAAGCCGTCCGAAAACTCCCTTCCTTCAAAAGCGACTGGTAGGTGGCGCTAACGGCATATCGCGTCGCCGAAACTACAAATGCCAGTAACAGGAACATGATCAGGAAAACCCAAAACAAAAAATTCTTGCTGTACACTTCCGGAGAAAGAAAAGAATTAGTTGCAGGCGCGCTAACGGGCGCTTTGGCGACGGCGGTATCCGGTTTTTGCGCCTGCGTTTGAATATCAAACGGATTTACGGCGGCGTTAGAATCCTTTTTTGCCGTCGTCGAGTCTGCAATAATTGGTTTCTGAAAAGCGAGCGCCGCGCTGTCCGCCGCAGGCGTCCGTTCGTGCGCTATCGAGGCGGCGGAGGTCGTATCGTTTAATATCTGGATAAAAGGAAACCAAATGGCGCGGGCCGTCGAATCCAGTTGCGCAGTCGTAATAGCCAAGCTATCGACTACCCGGCGTCTTCTTTTGACGGACGGCGGCGGCGCTGCCGAGGGCGTTCCTACGTTCGGAGCGTTGGGGTCAGGATTTTGAACGGTTCCAGCTGGATTAGCGGTTGCGGGACTGATTTGAGCGGGTTGCGGCGCTTCAGAGGGCGGCAGTTTACGAATACTATCTTGCGCGCGCGTCAAAAAAGGAGAACATAAGAGGCAAATAAGCGCCAGAGTATAGAAAAAAGATTTTCTCAACAGTTTCATATTTACGCTCAAATAATGCGCAAAATTAAGTCAAAGATTTGGTAATTTTGAGACCCCGGGAAATTATTAGTAAAATTATTTACACAAGACCTATGTTAACGACGAAGAACCGTATGAAAAAACTTATATCTATTATCCTTATTTTTTCTTACTTTTTCCTGTGCGGGCAGATTCCTCCAGCTCCTTCGCCCTTTCCGAACCAAAAAGCCGATATTGCTATTCATCATGATTCGCTTGAAATCAGGTATGGAAACGCCGTCATATTCAAAGCGCTTATTACAGGCGGGGCTTTTCGAACAGGCGAACATGTGGAAAAACAGGGCGGAAAAATAACTCAACTTTTAACGATCACTTCCAATAATGGAGATCCGGTCAGCGTGCAGGGAATTTTTCTTGGCGGTCCGGAATCCTTCGCCTGCGAATCGGAACCGGGAGACGGCTTGAAAATCGTCCGTCATTCGGTCGGGCCAAGCCAAAATAAAAAGAACCAGGCGGTCTATGAACGGCATGGCGATTATTTATTTTCGGTTGATAATTTTTATCCCAAAGTCTCCATCGTTTCAGGAGCCGGGACCCAAGAGGACCGTAAATATGAATGGTCCGTCCGGGGCGCGGAAATTACTTTCCGGTTTCGACCCCGGTATTATCAAAAACATCGTTTATTGCCCAACTTTGAACCAACTCAATATGCCGTATGGCAAAAACCGGTGGTAGGGTGGTGTTCCTGGTTCGCTTATTTCGACAGTATCGACGAAACCAAGATGCGTCTCGCTGCCGACGTAGTTGCTAAAAAATTAGCGCCGTTCGGTTTGCAGTACCTGCAAATGGACGACGGCTATCAACGCTCGCCGGTCGGGCAGCCTACTTCCTGGCTGACGCCGAACCTGAAGTTTCCTTTGGGATTAGACCGTTTATCCGCTTATATTCAAAGCTTAGGACTTACGCCAGCCATCTGGACCAACGTCTCTTTTGAAGATACACTTTTTGCTCAGTCTCATAAAACGCTTTTTGTAGGAAACGGGCTGGGCGAACCCGCGCGCGGAAATTGGATTGGTTATATCATGGACGGTTCCAATCCTGCCGCTCTTTCCACGTTAATAGAACCGGTTTATAAAGGATTAAAAAAAATGGGCTGGGGATATTTCAAGCTGGACGCGCTCCGACATTTGCGTAACGAAGGCTATAATACCTGGTCAGATTATTTTACGACAAAAAAAACAGACCGGGTGGCGGCGTTTCAAAACATTGTCCGGTCTGTTCGTCAGTCGATAGGCAAAGAGACTTTCCTGCTGGCCTGTTGGGGCCCGCGTCCCGAATTGACCGGTCTGATCGACGGCTGCCGGATCGGGACCGACGGTTACAGCTACGCGGGTTTGGCTCAATATAACTCATTTAACAACGTTGTCTGGCGCAATGACCCGGATCACATCGTGTTGAGCGAACGCGAAGCCTACCGGTCCTGTACGGCTACTTCTTTATCTGGTTCGCTGTTTATGCTGACCGACAAGCCCGAAAAATACGAAGATACCGTTCTGATTGAAGCCGCCAAACGGTCGATTCCCGTCCTGTTTACTCAACCCGGGCAGGTTCACGACGTCGATCCTTCCCGTTCCATCAGGCTGGAGGACGCAGATCTGGAAACGAGCGGTTCCGGCCCCCGCTCTTTCGACGCCTCTGCGACCACTACGACCGGGCTTTTTCAACTGGACATAGATAAAACTTTTGAAAAATGGACCGTCCTTGGTCGTTTGGACGAGCGCGATAGAATCATTCCTTTTAAAGACCTGGGCCTCGACGCCGCAAAAGACTATCTGATTTTTGAATTTTGGTCTAAATCATTTGAAGGGGTTCATACAACCAGTTTCACTCCCGGCGCACTACAAGCGCCTTATCATTGTCAGGTTTTTTGTTTCCGAGAGCGCCTCGGACGCCCGCAAGTGTTAGCCACCAATCGGCATATTAGTTGCGGCGGGCCTGACTTAACTGACGTCGTTTGGTCAGGCTCTACTTTGTCCGGCATTTCCGATCTGATTCCGAATACTGATTATGCGATCTACCTCTATGAACCTGAAGGATATGCGTTGAAATACTTTGAATGTCCCGACGCAGCCATGGTTAGTAATCATCAAGCAGGGAATCTGCGGACGATTATAGTACGGCCTACGGGAAAAAGGAGCATAGGGTGGAAAGCAGGTTATTAAACGCCTGGACTTAAGTATGGCTCAGGTATGACTTAGGTATTAAGCAGGTACGGCTTAGGTATGAAGCAAGTACGGCTCAAGTACGGCTCAAGTACGGCTCAAGTACGGCTCAAGTACGGCTCAAGTACGGCTCAAGTACGGCTCAAGTTGAAAATTATTAGGGAGTTTTACCTTCGAATTTATTCAACATGGGGAATCCATTATGGGTAGATATGGAGGAAAAAAATACAAGGCCGATAGAGGCGTTGGCTTTCGGTTATGAGCGCCAAATTCCGATAAAGTCAGATTACCGGGCGACGCCATCGGGAATTTATACAAAAAAACAGAAAGCCGATGTCGTCCAATTAAATTTTGACTTTATTCAAAAGGTTTTTTTAATAATTTACCGTTAAGAAAATTACTTATTGAGAATCTTGCTGTATTGGGCGGGTAAAAAGAATCTATGCAGTCTCGCAGGAAATATTGGAACCAATGGATTATGTATGAGCTGGCTGAATAAATCATCCTGCATAAAGGATATGGAAAGCGAAAAATGGAAAAGTTAGTAAAATTGCTGATTTTGGAAGACGATATGATCATCGCCGCTAAAATTTCAATGATGGCGACCAAATTGGGATTTGAAGTGACGGGTATTTTGTCGCGCGGGGAAGAGGCGACCGTGCACGTTCAGCAGAATAAACCGGACGTGCTATTGATCGATATTCATCTGAAAGGCGAAATGGATGGTATTGAAGCCGCGCTTCAGATACAAAAGACGTCGGATGTTCCGATTATTTATCTGACGGCTAATTCGGACGACGCAAGTTTTAACCGGGCAAAAGCCACGCATCCTTATGCTTTTATTGCCAAACCATTCAAGCAGTTGGATTTGCAACGGGCTTTGGAATTGACCATTTTTAAAAAATAATCTTAGTTTTAACCAAAAAAATTACGTTTTTTTGTTAATAATAAGGCAGTTGCCGGATAAGTTTAAACCAAACGGAAAATCGGGAGCGGGCCTGGCGGCAAAAGACGCCGCCACGAAGGCAACGCCTACTTTTGCTAATGTATTTATTAACGTCAAATTTTACCAATGAATGCCGCCAAACTGCCCATCAAAGTAGCCCTCGTAGAGGACAACGTCGCTTTTCTCCAACAATGGCGCGATATTCTTGATCAGGCCGCCGGATTTTCCTGCGTCGGCGCTTTTACCGATTTCCCGAAAGCGGTCGCGGGATTGCCCGCCGTCGGCGCCGACGTCGCTTTGGTCGACCTTCGGCTTTCGTCTACCAAAACCGGCATAGACCTTATCCGTGAAGTTCGCGGTCGCTGCCTTAAAACGCAATTCATGATTTTTACCGTGTTTGAAGAGGACGAGCATATTTTCGCCGCTCTACGGGCGGGGGCAAGATCCTATATACTAAAAAATTCGGAGACGTCCAAAATTTTAACGGGGATCAAAGAACTCCATGATGGCGAAGCGCCCATGTCGGCGTCCATCGCCCGGCGGGTATTCGACTCTTTTTATCAACCGCAGGCGGCTTCCGACGCCCATTTGACGTTCAGAGAAATTGAAATATTGAAATTGTTGGCCAAGGGCATGCTGTATAAAGAAATTGCGCAGTCTTTATTCATTGGGATTGGAACGGTCAAACAGTACATTCATGCGATCTATGAAAAATTGGACGTCAACAACAAGATGGAAGCGGTGAATAAATATTTTGGAAAGCGAACGCCGACGTCACAATTCCCGGCATAGCCAACCCGTGATCTCCCGTTCCCCGGTATCGAAATTGACGCCGACGCCCAGTAAGCGCTTCCCGCCCGACCGGTAAGGTTGCGCATAGTTTTTTGTTTGAATTTGCCCTAAAGCTTCTTCCGCGCTTTGGTTGAATTTAAATTCAAAAATATAGACATCCGTTTCTGTTTCCACGACGCTATCCAATCGGCCTTTATTGGTATGAACTTCGCTACGGATGAACATATCCAAATATTTAAACATAATATGGATCAATCCATGATACAGGCCCTCCGTTTGTTTGGTAAAAGTTTCGTAGGGCAGGTCAGATAGAACGGCGTTAATGATTTCCCGGACGGCTTCCATATCTCGATTGTTAAACGCCTTAGATAAATCGGCGATCGTAACGCCTGAATTTTGAACATTTGACCGGCAAGCCAATCTTTCGATCAAAAAAGAATAAAAACTATCGCGTACTTCCTTATTCGGGTAATCCAACACAACGTCGCCCGTAAATGAATCCTTCTCTTTGATGGTCAGATATCCGGTTTGAAACAACAGGGACTCCAACGACAAATGGCGCAAATCGGCTTTATCCAATTCTTTGACAGAGATATGAATATTCTCCAGATCAAACCGCGAAAACTTTTTCATTTGGGTCAACAAGAAAGTGGGCGTGGCGCTCGAAAACCAGAAATTCCGAAAATCCCGTTGCTGAAAAAAATTGAGTATTCCGAATGGATTATATACTTTTCGGACGCCGTCCCAACTGAATCCGTTATACCAATCGCGAACGTGGTCTAAAAATGCTTCGCGGTCCAGCTTAAATTTCAATAAACAGGATTGAATATAGTCTTCAAAATAAAATTCCAGTTCGTGTTGCGTGTACCCCGTCAAAATGGCGTAAGTTTCATCCATTGAAATATCATTCAAATGGTTTAACTCGGAAAATATAGATACTTTAGAAAACTTCGACACGCCGGTAATAAACAGCAACCGAATATCTTCGCCGGCATCTTTTAATACCGAATAAAAGTGTCGCATAATTGCTTGATTTTCTGTTGCGCGCGTCAACTCAACGTCTTCCAGATAATCGATAATGGGTTTATCGTATTCGTCTATCAGGATAACCACTCTGCCATGCTTAGCAGATAGTTTTTGGATCAATTCCCTAAACCGCGCTTTATAGGTTTCCGTCCTGTAAATTATTCCAAAACGCTCCGCCTGATCCTGTAATTCGACGTCTATCGCTTTGGCAAGACCTAAGCCGTCGTAATCTAAACTGACAAATGAAATATGGATCACCGGATTATTTTGCGACCAATCCCAGCGGTTGTATAACCATGTATCCCTAAAGAGCCTTTCATTTCCCCGAAACAATTCTTTTAGCGTGGAAATCAACAACGATTTCCCAAAACGGCGCGGGCGGGACAAGAAATAGGCGCTCCCCTCGGTCGCTATCCGATACACCCACTCGGTTTTGTCCACATAGATATAGCCTTCCTCTATCAGATTTTTGAAAGACTGTATTCCGATGGATAGTTTTTTCTTAGCCATAGGGCAAAAATACAACAGATTCCGGTTAAAAACCCTGTGCCGCTTAAAATCCGAATAAGCTATTTGATAATAAATGGCGTTTTTATTCCCCTGTCTCCAAAATAAACAATTCTTCTACGCTCATTTTAAATAGTTTTGCCATTCTCAGCGCCAATAAGGTAGAAGGGAAAACAAGGTTAAAGGAAACCAAGAAGTTTTCAAATGGCTTAAAATCGGATATTGGAAGGGGAAGTTATGGGTTCCTATAATGAATATACTAACTAAAGTTAGGATTGACGCCTGCACCGTTGGAGAATAACTTTGCATTATATTTACCATACTTCCTCTATCCGCCAAAATCCATAACCCAGATGAAAACAACCTTATCCTTCGCCCTCTATTGTTTAATCTCCTCCTTATTTGACGTTTCTTTAACCGCTCAACAAAACCGCGTCGACTTTAATCGTCCGGTCCTTCAAAACTTAGCGCTCAAACAAAGCGCCGCCGCGCTTCCTCCAGATGCGGCAAGGCTCCGGAAAAGAGTTCAGGAAAGACAAAACGAGCTAGCAGGGCGCCTGATCATAAAACAAAAAAAATGGACGGCACTTAACGCTCAAAACGCCGGCCTGCCAACTAAAGGCGTCGTTGCCATTGAGGGAGAGATTAAAGATATTAAAAACCGGATCAGCCGTTTAGACCATGTACTGGTAAATATTGACCGTTTATGGAGCGATCCGGTGGAACGGTATCGGCTGATCGCGCCCAACAGTACAGATGGCGAAGCGCATGAGTACAAAAGTCCTACAGAAGAAATCAATATTGAAGGGTCCTGCGACGCGTTATATATTCACGAAATAGAACATGTTATTTATTCGCTGGATCATGGCGGAGGGCTGTTTGCAGCAAACGGGTATTTGATTAACCGAGGCAAAATGACAGAAGAAGTATTGGCGTATAAAAGTCAATATGCCATGGATCCGTCCGCTTTAAAGGACGCGCCAAATTCGATGGCAGCACTTACCCATATTTATGTTACCGAATTAACCTATCCGAATGGAAAGCCGGTGCATCCGGAATATAATGAAGCCTACCAAGCCTATCGGAAAGCGCTAAAAAATGCGACTTCAAGGCCTGAACTCATCGCTCAAATTATACCCAGCGATCCGGTTCTGATAGCGTCGCTCCGGGACACGGCGTCAAAAAATGCTTTAACGCGTTACCTTCAAAAAATAGCAGAACAGGTAGCTTATAACAACGCATGGCTGTACGCTTTTTCTCCTGTCTAAGGTGCGCCGGGCAGGATCGGGCGGGTAATTCCAATCCATCTGGAATGGAGACTTTCAATCGCTTCCGCGCTTTAGATTCAGAACATTAAAATCAACATTCAAGACCATAGCGCCGAAAAAGACTAACAAAAGTTAGTATTGACACAAGCGTCGATTGAGCCTAACTTTGTGGAATTAACATGCCAGATTTAAATATTTTTCAAATCCGGTATTTTCTTATTTTACCAAAAAACATAACCTGATGAAAACAATTTTACTCTGTGTCCTTTTTTGTTTAACCTCCAGCTTATTCGCAGTTTCTTTAATAGCCCAACAGCGCTCCGGCGATTTAAATTGCCCGACTTCTCAACAGTACTTCCTTAAAAAAAGCACTTCCGCGTTTCCCAAAGAAGCGGCAAGACTGCGAAAAAGAGTTCAGGATAAACAAATTATTTGATAAATCGTGGAATAAGTCTTAGTTTTAGAGGTAAATCAACTAAATGGACTCAAAGAAGCGCCATGAAAACCATATTATACCCACTCGGAATATGTTTGCCGCTCCTGGCTGTCTGCTTTTTCTACTGCCGAAAGCCCGCCGGACAGGACCGGGGGCGCGATCCCAATCAATCCGGATTGGAGATACCCCATCGCACCCGCGCGTCGGGCGCTATTGGCGTTGTGGGATTATCCGACTACCACCCGCGTTTTGATATTTTTCAGCTACCCGGACCGCCTAACGCCAATAAAGTAATCGCCATCGTTCAGGACGCCGCCGGCTTTCTGTGGTTTGGCACTGAATATGGTCTGATTCGCTATGACGGTAATCATTTTGAGACCTATCGGTACAATCGCGACGAATCTGTTTTAATGAAAGAAGACGGCATTACTTCCATTCATGTCGACGCCCAAGGGGTCGTATGGTATGGCAGTTTTGAGAACGGCCTTACCGCTTTCGATCCTACGACGTCAAAATTTACCCGCTACCTGCATAACGCGGCGGACAGCTCTAGTTTGCCCGACAATTATGTTTCAGACGTCAAGGAAGACCGACAAGGATACTTATGGATTGCGACCGGCCATGGATTAAGCCGTTTTGTTAAAAAAACCGCCAGATTTAAAAATTTCTATGCTCATCCAGACCAACCGAACAGCCTGAGTTACGACGACGTCCGCAAACTTTTTATCGACCGCGAAGGAATTTTGTGGGTAGCCTGCGCGCCTGACGGAAACTCCGACGATAAAGCCGGCGAGCGGGGAGCGCTCAACCGGTATAATCTTGCCGACGAGACTTTTACTCGCTTTCTGCTTCCCCTCGCGCAACATGGCGGGACGGCAAATAACCATATCAGCGCCCTTTTTGAAGATTCGCGGGGCGTTTTCTATGTGGGTACAGAAAAAGGCGTTCAAATCTTCGACAGAAAAACCAGCGCTTTTATCGCTTTGCCCTTAGTTTTCGATCATCCGGAGCCGCTCCCCATCAATATTGGCGACAAGTTTCGCCCCGATGTTCAGCCATTGCGAACGGGCGCATCCCCACTTTTTCATATTTCCTTCATAACGGAAGATTCCGACAGTCATATCTGGTTCGGCGCTTACGGGATCGGTTTGACCGTCTACGACCCTCAGACCGGATTAAGCCTGCGCTTTAACGCCGGCAGCACAGGCGCGCCGGGACTTTCGACCGGTTATATAGAGAATTTTTGTCAGGGTCGGGACGGCGTTGTCTGGCTCAGCTCCGGGGGGGGTGGAGGAATGGTCTATAAGATCAAACCGCAGGGCGCTTTGTTCAATTACTATACTTTTGAGCGCCTGGGAATAGATAAAGGCGCACAGACGACCGATTTTTTAGAAGATAGGCGCGGTTATTTATGGTGCGGATTAAAAAATGCCCGTTGCGCGCTCTTAAGATTGGACCGGAAATCAGGACAAATAGTGCATTTTATGAACAATGAAGACGTCAACAGCCTGTCTTCCTTTAAGACCAATCAATTGATGGAAGATAGAAATGGATATATCTGGGCGTCCACCTGGAATGGTCTGTTTAAAATCGACCCCATATCCTGCAAAATATTGAAGCGCTTCATCAAGCATCAAAACGACCCGGACGGTCCGTCATTCGTCAAAGCCAGGGACCTGCTCGAAGATCTTAACGGCGATATATGGATAACCACTTACAGTTCGGGATTGGACCGATACGAACCTCGAACCGGAAAATTCTATCATTATCTCCACGATTCAACCGCCGCCGCAAGTATCGCTTCCAACGCCACTTTGAGCTTGTGTAAAGATTCGAAAGGGAACATTATAGTCGGATGCAGCATCATATCCAGCCTTTCACCCGGCCCCATTTTCATCGACCGCTTCAACGCTCAGACGAATAAATTTGAGCATTTGGCGCCCGCCGGTGTGAATGGTTTTGTGCCTAAAATGATTCCCGACGATCAGGGCGATATTTGGTTCCATAATCCGGACGGTTTTTATAAACTCAACCCTAAAACTAAAAAGGTACAAATTTATACCTCCGCCAACAGCAATCTGCCTGGCGATCAGGTGCTCTCTGCTAAAGCGGGAAAAAATGGCGTCTTATGGCTGACCACCCTGCACGACGTAATTGAATTAAATACTCTGAATGATTCTTTTTACCGTTACGACCAATACGACGGCGTCCAGATAGACTCCATGGATATACAGGCTGCGTATATTAGTTCGCATGGAGAATATTTTTTTGGCGGCAAAGGGGGCGTTCAATCTTTCTATACAGAAGAAATGGTTCACCGAAACGGCAAACAGGCGCCCGACCTCCGGATCGTCGGCTTTCGCGTCGACGGAAAGCCCGCAGTTCCCGGCCCCGGGTCGCCGCTGCGACAGCCTGTCTGGCAGGCGACTGAAGCGCGCCTGAGCGCTAATCAGGACGCCTTTTCTATCGCGGTCGCCAATTTCGACTTTCGCAACCCCTCAGTCAATACCCTGGAATTTAAACTCGAACCCTTCGATAGCGCCTGGCGGCGCGACCTCAGGGATGGGGAAGCCTCGTATAACCACATTCCTTCGGGAGAATATATTTTCCATCTTCGAGGAATGAACAGCGACGGCGTTAGCGGAGAAAAAGCCTTGGCCATTACCGTGGCTTCGCCGGTCTGGACCTCGCTCTGGTTTTTGGCTTTGGCGGCCGGTCTTTTCTCCCTGGCAACCTGGCAGGCGACGCGCTATTTCGCCAACCGGAAGCTGAAAGTCCAGGCGTTGGAATTGGAAAAACAGCAGGCTTTGCAAAAAGAGCGCGACCGGATCGCCGCCGAGATGCACGACGACATGGGTTCCGGCCTTTCGATGATCCGTCTGTTGAGCGAACGGGCGAGCGCTCAAACGACGGATAAAGATCAGAAAGGACGGGTGGACAAAATAGCCGAGCAAGCTAAGGAATTGGTCGAAAATATGTCGACCATTATCTGGGCAATGAACAGCCGCAACGATACCGCCGAAGGCTTAGTCGCTTTTTTGCGCCGCTACGCCTTTGAATATTCAGAAATGAACAACCTGATTTGCCGCTTCCCTTTGCCCGGCGACGTCCCCGGTTGGACGATCCGCGGCGAGGTGCGTCGGAGCGTCTTTCTCGCTTTTAAAGAAGCGTTGCTCAATGTGGTGAAACACGCCGAAGCGGAATCCGTGGAAATTAATGCGGTCTTTAAAGACGGCAGACTGAAAATCACCCTGCGCGATAACGGGAAGGGATTTCAGTCGGTTTCAGCCACTTCGTCCGAACTGACGCCCTCCGCTTTCGCCGGTATGGGTTTATTGAACATGCAACAACGGATGACGTCTTTGGGCGGTTCTTTCCATATAACCAGTTCCTCTGATGAGGGAACGACCGTTGTTCTGGAGACGCCGATTCAGGCAGGTTGAAAGCGCTTTGCGCGGCTTCGCCTCTGAAAGGGATTTTAAGAAGACAAATATCCCATTTAATTATTATTAAAAAATTCTATCTTCCACTCGTCGATTTTCTTCTCTTTACTCGAAAAATTAATTCCCACCACGATCAGCGTTTGCCTGAATGACCGATATTTTTCGATATATCCGATCTGACGGATCTGGGCCAAAGCGACGTTTGCGGACTGGTCCAATTTAAATTCCATGATGTAAATGTATTTGGGAGTATGGACGAAAGTATCTATTCTTCCCCTGCCGGTATTCACTTCGCTTTGAACCTGCGTTCCTAAATAATGGAGCAACTGATGGATCTACTCGGTTTTGTCTACATATATGTAGCCCTGTTCTATCAGCGTCGGGAAATGTTGCAAACCGACAGGGAGTTTTTTTTCCATGTCGTAAAAATACGATGAAAAGCGGAAGTAGGAGTCAAAAAATGCGCTCCTCTTCTTCTCTTATCATTTCTTTGGTTTTCTTTTCCTTCTTATATCATTTTTTTAACTGGTTTCCCATCAAAATACTAACAAAAGTTAGTATTGACGACACCCGGTTTAGCTGGTAACTTTACGTCATCAAACCACTCTGTATAACTCCACTTAAACCCAAAGCAAATTTTTTAAAACCGGTAAGCGCACCCTAT
>JBBRMZ010000080.1:0-19468 GCA_038230555.1 Chitinophagales bacterium | reverse complement strand
GCGCTTCCAGGGCAACTTTTGCTTTAAAAGCCGCAGTGTGTTTACGACGCGTTTTCTTTTCCATTTTAGACAGATTTTAGATGATAAAATTATACATTTTTCACCTTAACTCGCTGTCCTATTTTTGGGGAGTATTATAGTCGTTACGATTTTTCTTACATCACTTTGTGGTAAAGGCAATAAATAGTATGAAGAAAAATTTCGTTTTATTTCAACTTTGTCATCCTCGTTTGATTTTAGGAAAAAATTATTGTCGAGTGTATTTAATAGTATTAATGGTATGGTTTTAAACTCGTCACAAATATTTTTTATTATTTGCATTATACCATTCTCTTCAAAACAAATCGAATCTAATATTATGCAATCGACATTGCTAATATTTTTAAAGTAATGGTTTTGAGTTTCATATAAAATATCTTTTACTACTTTATGTTTTTTAGTTTTTTTGGAATCAATGTATACAAATGTTTTCCCAGATTTCCATGCACTTAATTTTAAATAATGAGCTAATGAAGTAAGACCAAATTCAGAAGGTGCTTTTATTATAATATTATCCGGTTTATCAATGAAGGATTTTAAATCAATCCTATTTTCTTCGTTTTTTGTTGGATTAGATGGTATTTCACGTTTCGTACTTATAATTGGGTCAATCCAAATTGGACTTTTCTCATTGTATGTTTTAAGTGATTCATTTAAGTCTTCTTCAAGTCTCTTTAGTACTAAATCTACTTCCTTAATTTTCTCATTTGGATTACTTATTGGCGAAAATTCAGAAATAAATAACTTAAGTTTTTCTTCCAAAGATTTTTTAAAATTATTAATCGAATCAAAGTCAGCATAAATGCCATTATCGCTGATACGGGATCTAAACTGTTTAACTTTTTTATGCTGTTCTACAATATCATTTATATTAGGATTATACAAATCAACATTTTCTTTACCAAAAAAGAATAAGATTCTCGGTATTGAATTCTCTGAATTCTTTTTACGATCTAATGCATCATTAAATTCGTGCTCTGTACCGCTTCCGGCTTTTTTAGTTGGGTGTCCAAAACGATTTTTCATTATTCCTAGAAAAATATCATAATTGGATTTTTTAATGTACTCGTCAATAATTTCTTGACCATTTCTTCCCATATCTGGTAATACATCATTTTCCCACATAAAGGTTTTAAAATTGATTCCAAGATGGTTTGCTAAACCATCATTTATTTCATCCATTACTATTTTGCAAATCTCTCTTTCTTTTCCGCAGTCGCCAGGAGATGAAATAAAGCATTTATATATTTTTAATGTTTCCATGTTATTTTTATTGTTATTGATTTTTTCTATTTAAAAAATATTTATTCAGTAATAGTCAGTTTTTTAGACTTTCATATAGTTGTCGTACTGTGTCGTCCTTTACGCTTGCTGGTAACGAGCAGGGCTTTGTGCAGGCAAGGCATTGTTGTTTGTCCAGCCCGGAACTGAAGCCCAATAAAGAAATTGAAGTATAAGATAAAAATTAAAAGCCCAACAGAATTCCATTTTGGGGATTTGTATGCGGATTAATTAGACAATTTCATTCTACTTACTGGGTTATGTAGGGGTGTTTCAGAAAAAATTTAGTTTTGAGGTGCCTCGAGTAGTTTTTTATTTATGTTTCAAAATGTGGGACTTTGGTTACAGTACCATCATCTTGAACTCCGATTAAGAGTTCTCCACCATCTGTATTCACAAATGAAACTGGAGTTCTGATAATATCAGTTTTTATTTCACTTAAATTTCTCCAAGTTTTATTATCATCGGTTCCATAAAAGCACTTTTAATTCTCGCCATTGACTTTCACCTAAATCTATTGACAGCTTGATTCGTTCATTATTATTTAATACGTCCATTTATTTCGGATATTTATTTAAATTATGTTAATAATACATAATTAGTTCGCAAATCTAATTTAAAAAATAATATGAATTCAAATTTTATATTAACTTATCAAAAAATTAATTAAAAAAGATACATATTGAAAATAAAAAACGGCATTGATTTTTCACCAATACCGTCTCGTAAGCTATCTAGAAAACTTATTCTTAAATAATCACGCGCTACACGCCTCGCAATCCGGATTATCAATACTACACACCTGCCCCTCCATCTCCAATAAATCCTTCGCCATAATCAGCGGCGCGGTAGCCGCCGCTGCGGCGGGTGCCGTTTCCACAGCCGCAAACGGCTGCGCCATATCCACGTGCGCGAATTTGCGCTGACGTTTAGAGCTCAGCGTGAACTTGATCGGTTCGGCGGCGGCTTTGGAGCGCAAATAATACATGCCGGTTTTCAACCCTTTTTGCCAGGAGTAGAAATGCATGGACGATAATTTGCCGAAGGTGGCGTTCTCCACAAAAAGGTTAAGGCTTTGGCTTTGGCAAATATAGGCGCCGCGGTCGGCGGCCAAGTCGATGAGCACTTTCTGAGAGATCTCCCAGGAAGTTTTATACAAGTCTTTGATTTCCTGCGGGATGCCATCAATGTGCTGCACGGAACCGTTGGCGGCAATGAGGATCTCGCGGGTTTCCTCGTTCCAGAGGCCGAGGCCGACGAGATCAGTAAGGAGATGTTTGTTCACCACGATGTGTTCGCCGGAGAGAGTGCGGCGGGTATAAATATTGGAGGTGTAAGGCTCGAAACATTCGTTGTTGCCGAGGATCTGCGAGGTCGAGGCGGTCGGCATCGGGGCGAGCAACAGGGAGTTGCGGACGCCCGTTTTCATCACCTTAGCGCGCAGCGCGTTCCAGTCCCAGCGGTCAGAGGGCTGCACGCCCCATAGGTCGAACTGGAACTCGCCTTTGCTAATCGGCGAGCCGGGGAACGTGGTGTAATGCCCCAGTTTTTCTGCCAGCGCGGCGGACTCCGTGACGGCGGCAAAGTAAATGGTCTCAAAAATATCGACGTTCAACTGGCGCGCTTCCGGGCTGTCGAACGGAAAACGCATCATGATAAAAGCGTCCGCCAAACCCTGCACGCCGATGCCGATGGGGCGGTGGCGGAAGTTGGAATTCTGCGCTTCGGGTATCGGGTAATAGTTGACGTCGATGACCTTGTTGAGGTTGCGGGCGACCACGCGGGCCACTTCGTAAAGTTTTTGAAAATCGTAGACGCCGTTCTGAACAAATTTGCCCAAAGAAATGGAGGCGAGGTTGCAAACGGCCACTTCGTCGGGTGCGGTGTACTCAATGATCTCGGTGCACAGGTTGGAACTGCGGATGGTGCCGAGGTTTTTCTGGTTGCTTTTTTTGTTGCAGGCGTCTTTATAAAGGATATAGGGCGTGCCGGTCTCGATCTGCGATTCCAGGATAGCAAACCATAATTCCTGCGCTTTCACCACGCGGCGGGCGCGGCCTTCTTTTTCATAGCGGTGATAGAGCGCTTCAAACTCCCCGCCGTAACAATCGAATAGGCCGGGGGCTTCGTTCGGGCAGAACAGCGACCATTCGCCGTCCATTTTCACCCGTTCCATGAACAGGTCGGGAATCCAGAGGGCGTAAAACAGGTCGCGGGCGCGCATTTCTTCCTTGCCGTGGTTCTTTTTCAGTTCCAGGAACTCGAACACGTCGGCATGCCAGGGTTCGAGATAAACGGCGAACGCGCCTTTGCGTTTTCCGCCCCCCTGATCGACATAGCGGGCCGCGTCGTTGAACACCCGGAGCATCGGGATGATCCCGTTGGACGCCCCGCCGGTGCCTTTAATATAGCTGCCTTGCGCGCGAACGTTATGTATGCTCAGTCCTATGCCGCCCGCTGACTGCGAGATCTTGGCGCAGCGCGCCAGCGTCTCAAAAATGCCCGGGATGCTGTCCTCCTGCATGCTCAGCAAAAAGCAGGAAGACATTTGCGGACGCGGCGTTCCGGCGTTAAAGAGGGTCGGCGTGGCGTGGATGAACCACTTTTCGGACATATAATTGTAGGTCGCGATGGCGGAGTCGATATCTTCGCCGTGGATTCCGACAGCCGCGCGCATCAGGAGCTGTTGCGGGCGTTCGACGATCTGGCCTTTCATGCGCAGCAAATAAGAGCGCTCGAGGGTTTTGAAGCCGAAGTAATCAAAATCGTAATCGCGGTCGTAGATGATGGCGGAGTCCAGCCGGTCTTTGTGTTTCTGAACGGTTTTGAAGGTGTCTTCCGAGATCAGACCCGCTTTATCGCCGGTCTTCGGGTCGATATAATGAAACAGCTCCTTGATCGTTTTGGAGAACGATTTATCGGTGTTCTTATGCAGGTTGGAAACGGCGATCCGCGACGCCAGCATGGCGTAGTCGGGATGCTGGGCGGCCATGGTGGCGGCGGTTTCTGCGGCCAGGTTGTCGAGTTCGGTCGTCGTGACGCCGTCGTACAGTCCCTGGATGACTTTTTTGCAGATAGCTATCGGCTCCACGAACTGGGAGTTCAGCCCGTAGCATAATTTTTTGATGCGCGCCGTGATCTTATCGAAACTGACGTCTTCGGTTTTACCGCCTCTTTTGATTACTTGCATAAGTATAATAATTATGAGTTATGAGGGATGAGTGATTATTTTTGTTTTCCTCTTTTAAAAGTTGTTCTTTTTGCGACATAAAATCTGGGAATGGGCTGTATTTTAATTTTTTGAAAAAAATTAAAATACAGTCCGCTAGCCCCTTCCCCGTGCGCGCAGGCCCGGGCGCTCGCTAAAACCTAAAAATCTTCTTCCAGGGTGAATACCTGTTTGTCCCGTTGGGAGGTGACGCCCGCTTTTTGGTACTCTCCTACCCTTTTCTCAAAGAAATTGGTTTTACCCTGCAGCGAGATCATTTCCATCCAGGAAAAAGGATTCGTGGCGTGAAAATATTTTTCATTGCCGAGAGATACCAGTAAACGGTCGGCCACAAATTCGATATACTGACTCATCATTTCAGCGTTCATGCCGATCAAACTAACGGGCAGGGCGTCGGTGACAAATTCTTTTTCATAAGAAACGGCTTCCACAATAATGGCTTCCACTTCTTTAGGGTCCAGCTTTTCCTGCAGCATGCTGTAGAGCAGACAGGCGAAATCGCAGTGCAGCCCTTCGTCGCGGCTGATAAGTTCGTTGGAAAAAGACAGACCCGGCATCAGTCCGCGTTTTTTGAGCCAGAATATAGCGCAGAAGCTGCCGGAGAAAAAGATCCCTTCCACGGCGGCAAAAGCGATCAGGCGGTGACCGAAGGTTGGCGCTTTTTCAATCCAACGCAGGGCCCAGTTGCCTTTTTTCGAGACGCAGTCCAGGTTGGTCAGCGCGTTGAACAAATAATCTTTTTCTGTCGGGTCTTTAATATAGGTGTCGATGAGCAGACTGTAGGTCTCGGCATGGATGTTTTCCATGGCAACCTGGAAACCGTAGAAGCAGCGCGCTTCCGGAATCTGGACTTCTTTCATGAAATTGACCACAAGGTTCTCGTTGACGATGCCGTCGCTCGCGGCAAAAAAAGCCAGCACATGTTTAATAAAATGGCGGTCGTTATCGCTGAGTTTTTCCCAGTCGACGAGGTCGGCCGTCAGGTCGATTTCTTCCGCCGTCCAAAAAGAGGCGACGGCCTGTTTATACATTTTCCAGATATCGGCATGCTGGATAGGAAAAAGCACAAATCGTTGATTGTTTTCCTGAAGGATCGGTTCGGTCATCTTGCTATTTGTAAATTATAAATTGTTAAATGCTAATTCATATAAGGACGCAACGCATATTTTCATCCGGCTATGACCAACCATAAAAAACATGGACGGTCAGAAAGCCGACGCGGAAAGCCCGCTTTGGGCTGGCGGCGTGGTTTGTAAAAAAATGCTGTTGTAAAATTCTCGCGTTGAAAAGGATCAGCCCTCGGGACGTTCGCGCTAGTCGTAAGTGTTAAATAGCGTATGTTTTTTACCTGATTCTGAACGAAGATTGACCGGTGTACCGATTTGATAAGTCGAATTTAGTCAGCCTGAGGAAAAGAAAATTGTATAGTTATCCACAAATTGTTAATAACTTTCTTAATACATTGATTATCAATTGAATAATTTATGGTAAATTTTATCCACAATGTGCATAACCCTATGTGGAAAAATAAATAGCTATAGTAGCGATTTAGTGACGCCGGATAATCAGGCGCTTTTATTGGCGCTGGATTTTCATTAACACATCTTTATACGGCTGATAATCATAGACTTTTAAATATTAATGATATTATTATGTAAAAGTCGGCGCGTTTTGTATTGTTAGCCAAGGGTTATTTTTTATTTTATACTTTTTATCCACTTTTCAAAAAAAGGAAAATCATCCCTGGTGGCGCGACGGTAACAGGGCGCAAATCCGTTTAACGTCCGGTAGTAATCGACGGCAATTTCTCCCTGTTGCTCGGCGTTAAAATCAAGTAGGCTCCCCGCCGATCGCCAGTTTTCATAACGGGTATAATCGTAGCCTTCCGCAGTTTTCTGCGCCGCAAGCGCCTTAGCGATATAGACGGCCCCGAAGCGCTGGTATTGCCAGATATGAATCAGCTCGTGAATCAGCGTCTCGTCGTCCGGCGTCCCGTCATAATTAATGGTATTAAAACTGACATAAGCCCGGACGGCGTCTTTGCGCCTGGTCGTACCCGCTTTTTCGTCGACCATCACTAAATCCCAACGAATGGTATCGCCAAATACTTGTTTCCCGGTTTCAATTTCGCGCGGGCTCAAAGGACGGCAATCCCTTTTTAACAGGTTGGCCGTTGTTTCATAAAGAAAATCCAGTAATAAAAATTGTCCGGTCCAGCAAACAAAACCAAGCGCCAGCCTGAAAGCGGACAAGTGCGCTGAAAAAGATTCAAGAACCGAGCGACTGCGCAAAGCCGCATAACCAGGAATTAAATAATACCCGATAAAAGCTATATTTTGTCTGAACCAATGGGGTAAAGCCCAACCCAGCCGCGTCGCCAGCCAGACCATTTTTTTCTTTTTTCTAAAAAAATATGAATCAACTTCCATCTAAATATTTGCCAAAAAAAACCGCCGGCCGGCTAAATTATCATATTATAGCAGAGCATTATTTATGCGAATAATAAGTTGAAAAAATCCAAAAAGGGATACGGGATGATAGACCCGAAAATCGGAAGCGGATACAACGGCGGCATAGTCCCTGTCATCCCGTAAATCACGGCCCGGCCTTCCGTCTATCCTCAATAAGCGCCGTTATCCGTCAACCCCTTGAGTCGCATATAAGCCGTATATAAGCCGTACATAAGCCGTACCTGATGCATGTATGAGTCAGGCATAACCGTCCGCTCAGTTGTACTTAATTTTATAAAAGGTTGAACTAAAAGGCGTCTCAATAACACCGTATTTATCTTGGTTTATAGTTGAATATTCACAAAATGTAGCCTGGCATTTAACCGCTTCTACTGATTTTTAACATATTATTCGCATTATTTAACTAAACGAAATAATAAGATAATAAGAGAATAGGGACTTCAACAAATTGTAGCTGATAGCTGATAGCTGATAGCTGATAGCTGATAGCTGATAGCTGATAGCTGATAGCTGATAGCTGATAGCTGATAGCTGATAGCTGATAGCTGATAGCTAGACTTATTTAAACCTCAACGTTTTCACCGGCGTAATCGTCGTCACCAAAAAAGAAGGCAGACAAAGAAACACCAGGGTTACGGCAAAAACGCCCAGGTTCAAGGCGGCGATGTTCCAGAAAGAAAGTTGAATCGGCGCGACCGACAGGTAATAATCTGCTTCGGAGAGTTTAATAAAATGAAACCGTTGCTGCAACCAACTCAATCCGACGCCCAGAACATTGCCGGCCAGCAAACCGGCGCCCACAATGATCGCCCCGTAGAAAAGAAAGATCTTCTGCACGCTCCAGTTCGTCGCGCCCAGGGCTTTGAGGGCGCCGATCATGTTGGAGCGTTCCAGTATTAAAATCAGGAGCGTGGTCGCCATATTGATGATCGAAACAAGCAACATCAGACCGATGATGATCTGTTCGTTCACGTCCTGCAGGTCGAGCCATTGAAAGATAGCAGGCTGCTCGTCGCGCACGGTCGTCGCGTACATATCTGAAGGAACCACTTCTTTGTGGATATATTCGTTGACGGCGTCGAGGTCGCGCAAATCGTCCACCACCACTTCAAAGCCGGAAACGGAATCCCTGCCCCACCCCATCAAATCCTGCAATTGAGCCATATCGACAATGGCGAACTTCCGGTCGTATTCTTCCAGTCCCGTTTTATAGAGGCCGCACACCTGGAAGACCCGTTTTTTCTCCTGGTTTTCCTGGATAAAATGTACGATGAACTTGTCGCCGTTCTTTAAAAGAAGCCGGTCGGCGGTCGTCTGGGAAATCAAAATATCGCGGCTGAGCGCGGAGTCCGTACTGTTCAATATTTTCCGGCCTTCTACCAAATGCTCGTTCAAAAATGTCCAGTCATAATCCTTGCCAACGCCTTTCAGGATGACGCCTTCAAAGTTTTTTTTGCTATCGTCGTCCTTGTTGCGGCGCACGGTAATAATGCCGGGCTTGGTGATATAAGCCTGGACATGTTTGACGCCCCCGTGTGTTACCATGGTTTTTCCCTCCGGCGTTTCGTAGGCCAATGTACGGATGCTGTCCAGGGAACGGTAAAAAGGAACATTCAGACTAATGGGCTTCGGTTCGAGCGTCGTGTTGCCGGCGGCGCTGACAATATGTATATGACCCCAGAACCCAAACATTTTGGAACTGATCTCCGACTTAAACCCGCTAATTAAGGCCGTGGCGATAATCATGACCGAAATGGACAAGGCGACCGCCGCTATGGCAATATAAATGATCAGCCGCGCAAACGAGCGCGATCCGGCGGCGGCCACCCTTCGGGCTATGAAAAAAGGAAAGTTCACAAAATTCAAGGATGAATGATGAATGATAAATGGCGAAAGCGGAACCACCTTTTTCCATTAGGTTGTAAAAGTAAGCGCTTATGGGTATAAATATGACTAACGCCATAAACTGTCCGTTAAAAAAATAATAAATTTGCCGCCTCAACCTGATTCGGGAAGAAAGAAAATAAAGTTTGATATGAATTTTTTGGACGAATTGCGCTGGCGCGGGATGCTGCAGGATTTTACGCCCGGCGTCGAAGAAATATTGGAAGTTAAAACTGCCGAAGGAGAAAAATTAGCTCTGCCGGTGAAAGCTTATATCGGTTTCGACCCTACCGCCGATTCCCTGGGCGTCGGGAACCTTGTTCAGATCATGACGCTATTGCATTTTCAGCAGGCGGGCCATCAGCCTTTTGCTTTGGTGGGCGGCGCTACCGGGATGGTCGGCGATCCCTCCGGCAAATCGGCCGAGCGCAACCTGCTGGACGCCGCTACCCTGCGGCACAACCTCGACAGCCAGAAAAAACAATTGATGAAATTCCTGGATTTTAACCATCCTAGGAACCCGGCCATGATGGTGAATAATTACGACTGGCTGAAAGACATGACTTTTTTGGAGTTCATCCGCGATATTGGCAAGCACATCACCGTGAATTACATGATGGCGAAAGACAGCGTGCAAACGCGGCTGGAAAGCGGGCTTTCGTTCACAGAATTTAGCTACCAGCTCGTGCAGGGCTACGATTTTTATTACCTCTGGAAAAACCAAGGCGTTCAGATGCAAATGGGCGGCTCCGACCAGTGGGGAAATATTGTAACGGGTACCGAGCTCATCCGGCGCAAGGACGGCGGCAAAGCGTTCGCCCTCACCACGCCCCTCATCAAAAAATCCGACGGGACCAAATTCGGCAAATCGGAAGACGGCAATATCTGGCTGGATCCCGCCAAAACCTCGCCCTACAAATTTTACCAGTTCTGGCTGAACGCTTCCGACGCCGACGCCGCTAATTATATCCGCATTTTTACCCTTTTTGACCGCGAACGCATCCAGGCGCTTGAAACCGTACACGCGCAGGCGCCCCACCTCCGGACCCTGCAAAAAACGCTGGCGCAGGATATTACCGTCCGCGTCCATTCCCAGGCCGATTTTGAGTCGGCGGTTAAAGCGACCGATATTTTGTTTGGCGCCGGCTCCAACGCCGAAGCCCTGCATTCGTTGAGCGAGGATATGCTCGCCGTCGTCGCCGGAGAAGTCCCCTGCTTCGACGTCCCCGCCGACCAATTTACGGCGGGCGTCCCCATCCTGACGCTGTTGAGCGAAAAAACGACCATTTTAAGCTCCAAAAGCGAAGCGCGCCGCGCCGTACAAGCAGGCGCCGTTTCAGTCAATAAGGTAAAGATCACGCAGCCGGACGCCCTTGCGGAAAGCGGCCAATTATTGTACGGGAAGTACATGATGATCGAGAACGGCAAAAAAAATAAGTTCATTATCCGGGCGATCTGAAAACTATAACTATGAAAGAATTTATCGCCGCCTTCAGCCTGGCGCTCTTTGCCGCCGTCGGCAATGCCGTATTTGTATACGGTCAGAAGAAATCATCGTCTGACGCCAGTCCGTTTCTGTTTTTAGCTGCGGTTTACGCTGTTGGCCTGCTTTTTTTAATCGGCGCTTCTTATGCAACCGCCAAAGGAAATTCGCTGCTGTATTTACAGAATAATGCTAAATGGTATATTTTAAGCGCCGTCGGCAACGTCGTTGTGCTGGTCGGCTTTTTTCTTTTGTTCAATAAATACGGCGCTTCTTATTATTCGCTTTATGCCGTGCTATCCATTGTCACCACTTCCATCATTACCGGCGTCCTTATCTTCAAAGAACAATTCAACTTTTATTACCTGCTGTCCGTCATTGCCGCTTTTGTAAGTATTTTCTTTTTTTTCTTGGGAAAGAAATGAACTCCTGTAGGCTTCATTTCCCGCAAAAAGCCGCAGATTTCCAAGAAACCACCTCTAATTTCATAATTTATCATTCATCATTATTTACAAATGGATCTCTCGGAAATATTGTATCATCTCGGCGAGGAACGCGAAAACTATTTCGACGCCATTGCGCCCCCCGTTATCCAAAGCAGCAACTTCGCTTTCAAAGACCTCGACGAGTTTCGCCGGAAAATCAGCCGCGAGGCGGACAACACCATTTATTCGCGCGGCAACAACCCGACGGTTAATATATTAAAGAAAAAGGTCGCCGCCCTGGAAGGCGCGGAAGACGCCTTAATTTTTGGCAGCGGCAGCGGCGCGATCGCTGCCGCCGTCATCGCCAACGTAAAAAGCGGCGACCACATCGTCTGCGTCAAATCCACTTATGGATGGACCATTTCTTTGATCTCCAAATTTCTGAAACGGTTCGGCGTGACGCATACGTTTGTCGACGGCAAAAACCTGGAAGAAATTGAAAAAGCGATTTTGCCAAATACGACCGTACTATATTTGGAAAGCCCGTCGTCGCTTGTCTTTGAAATGCAGGATCTGGCTGCCTGCGCCGCCCTTTGTAAAAAACACGCGCTGGTTTCTATCGTCGACAACTCCCACTGTTCGCCGATCTTCCAAAATCCCATTAAATTCGGGATCGACGTTTTCGTCCATTCCGGCACCAAATACCTCAACGGCCATAGCGACGTGGTGGTCGGCGTACTCTGCTCGACCAAAAAAATGACGGAGAAGATTTTCTATTCGGAGTATATGACCCTGGGTGCCATCATCAGCCCGCACGACGCCAATCTCGTCATTCGCGGCCTTCGAACGCTCCCCCTGCGCTTGCTGCGCAGCGACGAAAGCGCCCGCAAGATCGTCGCTTTCCTCAGCCAACATCCAAAAGTGACCAAAATATATTATCCTTTCTCAGAGAATAATCCGCAACTGGAACTCGCTAAAAAACAAATGTCCGGGAACGGCGGACTGTTCTCCATCGAGATCGACGTGCCGACCCTGGAAGCCGCAGACGCTTTTTTCTATAGCTTAAAGCGATTCACCTTCGCCGTTTCCTGGGGCGGACACGAAAGCCTGATTTTTCCGACCTGTGCATTGTACAAAATTCCGGGCAAAGGCTCTCCTCCCCTGCCCTTTACGTTCAGCCGTTTTTATATTGGCCTGGAAGACCCGGATTGGCTGATCGAAGATTTAAAGCAAGCGCTGGACGCACTTTAAACAAGCCCGTCTTGTAACAATTGAGGGTTAATGGCGTATTGCAAAAACAAACCGAAATAAAAACGGTATTTTAAAAGTTCAGAACGCTCCGATTCCAGCGGAATCGAATGTTTGTAATAGCAGCTATCTCCTCTATGCTTCGATAACAAACCGAAATAAAAACGATATTTTAAAAGTTCAAAGCGCTCCGATTCCAGCGGAATCGAATGTTTGTAATAGCGACTATCTACTATATGTTTCGACCCCGGCAGGGGTCGTATCTCTTTCGGCGGTTTCCAGTCGGCAATCTCCTCAAATCTGTTTTTTAGTTTTTGCGCCGGACTAAATAATACTTTATTTATCAGCTTCAACAATGAAATTCTCTACGGAATTAAAACCCTTACTCGTCGACGGCCAACCCGTAGGTTACATTTTATTGCAATCCATTATTGGCTCCCATCTGTATAAACTGGACACGCCCGAATCCGACGTAGATACAAAAACTGTTTACATCGCCGCGCCCGACAAATTCTTTACACGGACTGCTCCCGATCAAATCAATATCGACAAAGACAATGTTGCTTGGGAAATCGGCAAATTCCTGGATTTATTGTATAAAAACAACACCGATCCATTGGAAATGCTGAACGCGCCGGCCGACAAAATACTGTACGTCCACGAATCCATGCAGTTTTTATTCGCGCATAAAGACAGATTCCTTACCCAAAAAGCCGTCGTCTCTTTTTTTGGTAAAGCCTACGAGCAAATCAAAAAAGCCCGGTCCACCGACCGGATGATGAACTGGAATCAGCAAGAAATGAAAAGACTGGAGCCGATGGATTTTTGTTATGTCATTTTGGATCATCGAAGAGATCATTTTGAGCGGGATTCTTCCAATAAAATTAAACAAGGCGTTATGCCGCTGCGAAAATTTATGGAATTACATGGATTCATAGAAAACCTGCTTTTAGTTAATAAACTGAACCACAGCAAGGAAGCGCATCAGCTCTATATTTCCGACGTTCCGACTAAAGGAATCCAATCCGAAAACGGGAACGATATTCGATACGCCGAAACGCACATCGACGCAATTCCCTTCGCTACCTTTTTGTACAACGGCGACGCTTATAGCTTGCACTGCAAAAAATACAATCAATACCTGGACTGGCTGGAAAAACGCAGTTTAGTCCGGTTTAAAACCAACCAGGATAGCGGGCAAGCCATTGATACCAAAAATATGATGCACTACGCCCGGCTGTCGCAAATGGCCAAAGAAATCATCTACGGCAAAGGCGTCGTTGTGGAAAGATCGCCCGGACAACGTGATTATCTATTATCCATCAAACGCGGCGAAGTAGATTTAGCCGGTTTGATAGAAGAACGAGATAAAATGACGCAGGAAATCGGCGGGCGGGCGGAATCTTCCGGCCTGCCTGTTGATTTTGATAAAAAGATATTGACGGATTTTGAATATAGCCTTAGAAGACAATTCTACGGATAAGCAAATTTATTTGCCGCCCATGAACCTGATTTTACGCTCTACTTTTTCACCGCCACAATGATCCCCGATGCCCAATCTTGTTTGGTCAAAAACAGGTCGTTTCTGGCGTCCAGATAAGCTACGAACTTGGCCGCTTTTTCGGCGTGCCCTTCGGGCCAGTTCATTTGCGGAAGCATATCGTCGACAATATAAAAGCCGCCCGGACGAAGCATTTCCAAAACCGGTTCCAATAGCAGGTATTTTCCGTGCCACGTATCGGCAAAAATATAATCAAACTTATATCCCTGATTATGGTGAATCCAATCCGCTCCGTCAGATTCTACTAAGCTTAAACGGACGTCGTTCCCTAAAAAAGTTTTCGCGATAGTTAAAAGCGCCGGATCGTTATCGATGGAAACCAGGATGGAATGTTCATCCATGCCGTCTAAAATCCAGGAAGTCGAAAGACCGGTTCCAGTTCCTAGTTCGAGGAATTTGCCGGAGGGTTTGGAGGCGGCAAGGGTTCTGAGTAAAGAACAGGTCAACATTTCGGAGGGCATGGTAAACCCGTTTTCTTTAGTAGCTTTGTCCAAAGCCCAATATGTTTTTGGGGCATTCCCGCCTGTTTCTTCGATCATTATTCCCGTTTTGTCAAAAACTAAATATACAGAAACCTCTATTTCTTTTAGACCCTTTCAAAGATTTTCCTGTAACCAGCCGTCAATATTTTTGGTTTTACCGGAGAAATTAATTCCGACGCCGGTAATGGTTTTTTGCGCCCCCCGGTATTTTTGAGCGTAATTTCGATCTTTGATCTGGTTTAACGCTGCTTGGGCGGTAGCATTGAGTTTAAATTCCAGAATATATATCTGTTTTGGGGTATGGATGACAGAGTCGATTCGGCCCGCGTTCGTATTGACTTCGCTTTCAATGAAGGCGCCAAGCAATGAAAAAACGACATGAATCATGCTGTGAAAATAAGCTTCGCTGGCGCCGTCGAAAATATGGCTGGGTACGCCGGACAGGAGGGTGTTAATGAGTTCGACGGCTTGCCGTAGATCGTCGTTTAAAAACGCTTCTTCGAGTTGGATAATTAAAGGAGTTACTTTCTCCCGGTTCAATTGAACAAATTCCCCTGCCAAATATCTTAAAAACGCGCTGCGGACTTCAAAATTAGGATAGCCTAAGACATAGCGCCCCCGGCTTGGATCATACTCTTTCACAGTCAGGTAGCCCGTTTGAAAAAGTAGCGCCTGTATGTTTAACCGCTCCACGTCAAAGGATTCGAAATCTTCAAATGTCGTCTGGACGGCGTCCAGATCATAAAATTGTTCCTGCCTGGCGAGCCGGGCTAAAAAATCAGGGGTTCCGCTGGAAAACCAATAACCCTTAAACTCCTGTTCGCTCAAAAAATTCAATATCGAAAAAGGATTATATAGCGTAGTTTTACCGTCCCAACTGTAACCGTTGTACCAATACTTCATTTTTTCCAGCAATTCGGGCAAGGTCATTTCCAGTTGACCGGCGGCGTCGGTTAACCATGCCGGGAAAATATGCTCGAGTTCAGACTGCGTATAACCACAGGAAGTGGCATACCGCTTATGCATAGAAATATCGGCGAGGTGGTTCAACGCGGAAAAAATAGAGACCTTGCTAAAACGGGAAATTCCGGTAATGAATACAAAACGTAGGTATTCTTGGGCGTCTTTTAAAACGATATAAAATTCCCTGAGCAGGTTGCGGTTGACTGCCGCATTTCCAATATCTTCAAGGTAATCAATGATAGGTTTATCGTATTCGTCAATCAGAACGACTACTTTGCCATCCCGAGCCGACAGATTTTCCAATAATTCCCTGAATCGCGAGCCATGGCCTGAAGCGGAAAGCGCCAGGTTGTGCTGTCTGGCGCTTCGGTCAATGATTTGATGCAAAGCTTTATCCAAACCAATTTCATTGTAATCGGTTCCTGCGAAAGAAATATGAACCACTGGGTTTCTTTGCGACCAGTCCCATTGATTTTCAATCCAAAGCCCCTCAAACAATTCTTTGGAACCCAAAAACAATTCCTTCAGCGTAGAGAGTAGCAGAGATTTTCCAAACCTGCGTGGCCGGCTCAGGAAATAGAATTTCCCGTCCGTTGCGAGACGATGGACAAATTCCGTTTTATCGACGTACAGGTAATCGCCTTCCCGCAGGTCCCGGAAGACTTGGATGCCGATCGGTAATTTATGCGCTGCCTTCATGGCGACAAAGATAAAGATTATATGCGCACAAAGCGCGACTCAACTATACGGGAGAAAATTTACTCCTGAAATCAAACGCCATAGGCGACGGCCCGTACTCCTGCAAATACCTTAGCCGGTCGTTGGCTTCATTAAAATCGGGAATGTGTCCCGCCGGAACATACCAGAGAGCGTAATACGGTTTTTCCATTCGCTCGAACCACTGGCGGCGATTTTTCATTACCTCGGTATGGGCGCTTTTATAAACGTAGGCTTCTAAAGACGCCAGGTCCTGCCAGACGGAGAAGTTGACGATCATCTTTTGATCGCCGTAAGGATCAAAGGCGGTGGCGTTGCCGCCTTCTTCTTTAAAGCGCCAGATAAATCCGGGACTGGTTTCCGCAAGAGCATTGATGGCCTCTAATTGATCGACAAAACTTTTCATGGAGGGATCATTGATCCCGGGGCCGATCATCCGGCCAATGTTGATTTGCGCAAGGTGATGGTCGGTCATGATAGGAGGAGTTGAATTGTTTCCCGCAGATTTCGCAGATTTTAAGTCCGTAGATTTACACAGCTTTTTTTATTTATGTTCAACGCTTTCAACTTTGCGTATCTTCTGTTGGCTAACAGCTAAAAGCTAACGGCTGAAAGCTATTTATCTCCGATCATTTTCTTCCATTCCCCTACTTTCATCATCAATTCGATGGGCGTCAGGGCATTCAGGTCAAGCTGTTGGATCGCTTCTTTTATTTTTGATAGAGCAGGGTCCCCGGCGTCAAAGATATTGAGTTGAAGCGCGGAGGGCAACTGTTTGAGTTTAGCGCCTACGGAGGAACGTTTTTCTTCTGTAGCTAGATCGTCGGTCTGGTCGAAATAAATGTGTTTTTCTTCCAGTTTGCCGAGTATCTCGTGAGCGCGGGCGACGATCTTATTCGGCATCCCGGCCATTTTAGCGACGTGGACGCCAAAAGAATGGCGGCTGCCGCCTTCGGTGAGTTTGCGCAGGAAGATCACTTTTTGGCCCAGTTCTTTGGTGGCGACGTGGTAATTTTTAATACGGTCGTATTTTTCCGCCAGTTCGTTGAGTTCGTGGTAATGAGTGGCGAACAGAGTTTTGGGACGCAGAGGATTTTCATATAAAAATTCGGCGATGGACCAGGCGATAGAAATACCGTCGTAGGTGCTGGTGCCGCGGCCAATCTCGTCGAGCAACAGGAGGCTGCGGTTGGACAGGTTATTCATAATGCTGGCGGTCTCGTTCATTTCCACCATGAACGTGGATTCGCCGGAGCTGATGTGGTCGCTGGCCCCGACGCGGGTGAACACGCGATCCAGGAGACCCAGTTCGGCGCTTTCGGCAGGCACGTAACACCCCATCTGGGCCATCAGGCAGATCAGAGCGGTCTGGCGTAAAAGAGCGGATTTGCCCGCCATGTTCGGCCCGGTGATCATCAGGATCTGCTGGGTCTGGTTGTCCAGGAAAACGTCGTTCGGAACGTACGATTCGCCGACGGGCAACATACGTTCAATCACCGGGTGCCTGCCCTGTTTGATATTGATCGAAAAATCTTCGTTCATTAAAGGGCGCGCATATTTACGTTTAACGCTTACTTCGGCGAAAGAGCGCAGACAATCCAGAATAGCGATCAGGCTGCCGCTGTGCTGGATGGGCTGGATATAATCCATCAATGAGCCGATCAGACGTTGGAAAATCTGGTCTTCAAGCGCGCAGATCTTTTCGTCGGCGGAGAGTATTTTTTCTTCCAAGGTTTTGAGTTCCTGGGTAATGAAGCGTTCGGCATTTGCAAGCGTTTGCTTTCGTATCCAGGAAGACGGAATTTTATCGTGGTCTTTATATTTATTCGTCACTTCGAGATAATAGCCAAATACACTGTTATACCCGATTTTCAGCGAGGGAATACCGGTGCGCTCGATCTCTTTATGCTGAATTTCGAGCAGTGCGGCCTGCGCGTTTTTAACGAGGTTTCGATATTCGTCCAGCTCTTCGTCGGCGCCTTCTGCAATGGCGCCCCCTTTATTAATATGAACGGGCGGTTCTGGTATTAGGGTTTTTGTAATTTCATCCCGTAAGTTGTTACAGGGATTCAGTCCGTCCGCCATTTTCTTAAAATAGGGGACGGTCGTAGCGTATAGGATCGCTTTAAGCGGTTCCAGAACGCCGAGCGATTTATTGAGTTGGCCGACTTCGCGGGGATTGATCTTCCCGAGCGGCGCTTTCGAGATCAGGCGCTCAAGGTCGCCGATTTGACGGATGGAAGCTTCCACTTCTTTTTTAAACTCCGGATGCTTAATCAGGTAAGCCACTGATTCAAGACGCTGTTCAATAGCGGCTTTGTTTTTTAGCGGCAAAACGATCCATTTCTTCATCAGCCGCGCGCCCATTGGACAAAGCGTTTCATCGAGGACGTCGATGAGCGCTTTTCCTGTCTCGTTGGAACTATTGACCAATTCGAGGTTGCGGATGGTGAAGCGGTCCAGCCAGACGTATTTTTCTTCCTGAATACGGCTGAGGACGGCGATGTGTTTAAGATTGTTATTTTCGGTGGCGCCGAGGTAATAAAGGGCCGCGCCGGCTGCAATTTGGGCAAAAGGCAGTTCCTCAATCCCATATCCTTTAAGATTTTGCACGTCGAAATGGGTCAGGAGTTTTTCGCGTCCGTAATCCAGCGACCATACCCAGTCTTCAACGGAGTAAGTATAAAATTTATCGCCATACCGCGCGTCAAAATTTTTAAAGCCGCTTTTTGGCAGTAAGATTTCGGAAGGCTGAAAACTTTGCAGTAATTTGTCGATGTATGCCCAACCGCCTTCCGCGACAAGCGCTTCCCCCGTAGAGACGTCAAAAAAGGCGACTCCTACCCGGTCCTTTTTATCGGCAAACACGGCGGCAAGGTAATTATTGCGGCTTTGGTCAAGCAGACGGTCGTCGGACGCCGTACCGGGGGTGATTACTTCAGTTACGGCGCGGTTGACCACTTTGCCTGGAACCGGTTTTTCGGTTTGTTCGCAGATCGCTACCCGGAATCCGGCGCGGACCAGGCGCGGCAGGTAAAGATCAAGGGAATGATAAGGAAAACCGGCCAGTTCCAGGTCGCTGCCCCCGTTGTTTCGGCTCGTTAGCGTAATCCCCAGCGCTTTAGCCGTTTTTATAGCGTCTTCGCCAAAGGTTTCATAAAAATCCCCGACCCGGAACAACATAAGCGCATCCGGGTATTTGGCCTTTACCTGTTGATATTGGCGCATCAGCGGAGTCGCCGAGTCGTAGGAATTGTTTGAAATGATGAATTATAAATTATTAATTATGAATGTAGTCAATTGCGCCTGGATCCCTTACTTTCCCGCAAATAAACGCGGATTAGAGAACCGCAGATTTTCGCAGAACACAATTAAGCAGTCATCTGCGGTTTTAGTGCCTGCGAAAATCTGCGGGAAAAACGAAACCCGAATGTATATTTCACCTATCCTATTTCGTATTTAAACGGCGTTGCGGCTGATGCAATTCAAATCTTCAAACGCGCTTTTCAGGCGTTCGACAAAGGTCTTCTCCGCCGCTCTCAGCCATTTGCGCGGGTCATAAGCGCTTTTGTTCGGTTTTTCTTCGCCATCCGGGTTGCCGATCTGACCCTGCAAATATCCTTTTTTGCTTTCGTAATAATTTTTTACGCCGTCCCAGTACGCCCACTGGGTGTCGGTGTCGATG